>JANONZ010000052.1:0-10431 GCA_031421095.1 Thermomicrobiales bacterium | reverse complement strand
CCTCGCCGGCGAGACGAAGAACGACGACAACTGGGACGATCACTTCCAGGTCACCGCCGGAGGCACGATCAACGTGCTGCGAGCAGCGGCCGAAGCGGACGTGCGGCGGGTCGTGTTCATGAGCACCGGCAGCACGATGTGTGGCTGGGAGTGGGACGACACCCTCCCCTACGGCGAGCTTGCCCGGGGCGCACGAAATCTGCCTGAGTGGGAGCTCCTGGACTACGCGACGCCGCCGCGACCTGACAGCCCGTACGGCGTCGCCAAGCTGTTCGGCGAGGCCGCCGCCCGATGGTTTTCCGATCGTACGCCGCTGAGTGTGCTGGTCATCCGACTGGGCGCGGTGCTCGCCTCGAACCGTCCGGCGCTGATTCGGCACTTTCCCGGCTTCCTCGCCCAGGAGGACGCGGTCCAGATGATCGATCGCTGCCTGTCCGCTCCGGCGACGGTCAGGTTCGGCATCTTTGACGCGATCTCGGAAAACAGCACCCGCTGGCGAGACACCTCACCGGCCAAGGACATCCTGGGCTGGCGGCCGACCGGCTCGTCGGACCGATTCGACCCGTCGGAGCTCAAGCACTGACCTGCGCGAGGACGCGCGAGGACGGGAGGAGATCCGTTCAAGGTCGAGGTCGCCGGGTCTGGGCGCCGAGGCCGCACCCGTGCGGCGGCCAGACCCCGCCGGACGCGCCCATGGGTGCGATCGCGCGATGAATGCCGCGTCACTTGATCCCCGCAGTTCCCGCACATGTGGTTGACGGCCGCGGCGGTCGCAGTTTTCCCATAACCGCGTCCGTGGACTGGTACGGATCAGCGCGAGCCAGCTGGAGCCGACCGGACGGGTCATAGCGGCAGATCCACGCTCAGCGTGCGACCGAATCCGGCGCCGCGAACGCAGATCCGGCGTGGCGCTGCCGGATCCGATGGCTAATAGTCTGGTGACGCGGTTATGGGAGGATCGCGAACCCGGTCGGCGGCCGTCACGAACCCGGCCACCCGGCCGTCGGCCGCGTTCTGGGTCCAGGCTCGCGTTCTGGGCCTGGCTCGCGTTCTGGGCCTTGACCCGGTTGCATCCACGGTGTAACTTCTGCTCGCTGTTGCGATTTCGCTGTGAGGACGGACGCGGCACACTTTCCCATGGTCCATCGAATCAGAAACTGGAGGAGGAGGGCCCGTGGCCACACAACATCGATCGCATCCGCGCAACCGTATCGTGTTTGCCGTGATGATCCTGGCAACGCTGCTCAGCGCGTGCAGCAGCCCCGCGGTAACGCCGGCCCCGAGTGCCGCCCCCAGCACCGCTCCGAGCGCCGCAGTCACCGAAGCCCCAAGCGTTGCGCCCGCCAGCGGCGGCATCCTGACCGCGGCCTGGATCGGGCCGTGTTGCCTTGATGTCGACACCAACAATCCGCTGTCCGCCGGCGGCGATGCTCACTGGTGGAACAAGATCTACGGGCGCCTCGTGACCTACTCGGTCAACGACGGCCGCTACGACCAACTCATCCCCGAACTGGCCGAGTCATGGAGCACCAGCGCCGACGGCCTGACCTGGACGATCAAGCTCCGCGCCGGCGTCAAGTGGCACGACGGCGAGCCCTTCACGGCAGACGACGTGAAGTACTCGATCGAGCGCTGCCTCGATCCCAAGAGCGGCGGCTGTTCGAACGCCGGTACCCTCGTCCCGATCACGGGCTCCAAGGAGTTCCAGGACGGCGCGGCCGAAGTGAGCGGCACCAAGGTCGTCGACCCGCTGACGATCGAGCTCACGACAACTGCACCTTCGGCCAACCTGATCGACGGGTTCGCCGAAACGTGGATGGTGCCGAAGCACTCGCTCGGCCAGATCGCGAACGACAAGCTCAAGGAAACCGACTGGTGGACCACCAAGGCCATCGGGACCGGCCCGTTCAAGTGGAAGACCTACACGCCCGGTCAGTCCATCGAACTGGCCCGATTTGACGACTACTGGCGCGGGGCCCCGAAGCTGGACGGCATCATCCGCCGCCAGTTCAAGGACCCGGCCACAGCCCTGCTGGCCTTCGAGGCCGGGGAGATCGACTTCACCTATGTCACCGGCGACGAGGTCGACCGGATGCGAACGAGCACGATCGGGACCATCTTCGAGGGCCCGTCAGGCGTCGACAACTACATCGGGTTCAACCGGGTCAAGAATCCCGAATTCGCCCCAGCCGCCGTGCGGCAGGCGATGCTCCTGAGCATCGACCGGAAGGCGATCATCGACAACATCTATGGCGGCCGGGCGCAACTTGTCCCGTGCCTCTACGGTCTGCCGAGCCTGACCGGCGACGTCACAGCCCAGGGCTACGATCCGGCCGCCGCAAAGGCGCTGTTGGACGGGGCCGGGGTCACCATGAAGCCCGAGTACGTGTTCGACACGTACTACAACGATCCGCTGTCGGCGAACGTCATGACCGCCATCCAGCAGAACTGGAAGGACAACCTCGGCATCACAGTCAAGCTGCAGCCGATGGATGGCGCGACCTGGACGGCCCGCTACTACGACAAGGGCGAATCCGATATCTCCTTCGCCGGCGCCGCCAACGGCCCGACGGGCCAACGCGCCTTCACCTACTTCCACTCGTCAGCGGTCTGGCCGACCGGCGGTAACGGGTTCAAGGGGTACTTCTACAAGAACGGCGAACTGGACACCGCGCTCCAGTCCGCTGGAGCCGAGTTCGACAAGGCCAAGCAGGGTGCGCTCTACGCGCAGGCCTGCCAGATCATGAAGGACGACCTTCCGTGGCTGTTCATGTGGCAGACCGTCCGGTACCACGTAGTCAGCAACAAGCTCCATAACGTCATCCTGATCCCGGCGGCGGGCGGCGGCTCGTATTACGATGCCGTCGAAACCTGGACCAAGACTCCGTAGGCGACACGCCACTCGGATAGCCAGGGGAAGGCGCGGAGGCAACAGACTCCGCGCCTTCCCCTTTATCACACCCGTGCACGAAGAACCATGACCACCTTCATCATCCGCCGTTTGCTCATGAGCATCCCGGTCTTCCTCGGGATCACCATGCTGGTCTTCCTGTTCGTGGCGCTGGCCCCGGGCGATGCGTCGTCGTCGATGATGCGCCCGGAGCAGATGGGCGATCCAACGATCCGCCAGGCCATCATCGAAAAGTACGGGCTTGATCAGCCGATCCCCGTCCGCTACGTGCGCTGGCTGTCGGGCGTCCTTCAGGGTGATCTCGGCTACCGGTTGGTCGGCGGCCGGCCGATCTCCGCAGAGGTCGCGCGGGCGTTTCTGGCATCCTTCCTGCTGATGGGCACGGCACTCGTGGGCGGAGTCCTCGTGGGTGTCCCGCTCGGTGTGCTGTCGGCCGTCCGGCAATACTCAAAGCTCGACTTCACGCTGACGGGCATCACGTTTCTCGGGGTCTCGATGCCGTCGTTCCTGCTCGGCATCGGCGGCCTGTGGCTGATCGGCCTGCAGCTGGGGCTCGTCCCCATCGCGGGGATGCTCACGCCCGGCCAGCCGTTCAACCTGTTCGACCTGTTGCACCACCTGGCGCTGCCGTCCGCGATCCTCGGCTTCGGTTTTGCGGCCATCTTCATGCGCTACACCCGAGCGTCGATGCTGGAGATCATGAACCTGGACTACCTCACGACCGCACGGGCCAAGGGCCTGCCCCCGCGGACGGTGATCGGCCGGCACGCCTTCCGCAACGGGATGATCCCGGTCATCACCCTGATCGGCCTGTACGTCCCCGAGATGATCGGCGGCGCGGTCGTCACCGAGCAGGTCTTCAGCTGGCCGGGCCTCGGCCAGCTCATGATCGACGGCGTCCTTGCGCGTGATTACTTCCTGATCATGGGGATCACGATGGTCCTCGCCATCTTCGTGCTGCTCGCCAATCTGGTGACCGACGTGGTCTACGGTTTCGCCGACCCGCGCATCCGGTTGTCCTGAGATGACCAAGCGAGAGCTCGTCGGTCGGGGGGCCAAGCCGGCCGCTTCCGTCCGTGCCGAATCGCCCTCCCGCCGGGCCCTGCGACGATTCCTGCGGCATCGGCTCGCCCTGGTCGGACTGATCATCATCGTCGCCATCGTCGCGCTCGCCCTCCTCGGCGACGCCGACCTGGCCAACAAGCAGAACCTCAAGCTGGGCTTCATCAACCGGCCGCCCGGGGATGGCTTCCTGTTCGGCACGGACGCGCTGGGCCGTGACGTCCTCGCGCGGACCCTGGTGGGCGGCCGGATCTCGCTGCTCGTGGCGTTCGTCTCGGTGGCGATCGCCACGCTGATCGGGACGGCTGTGGGGGTCGTCGCCGGCTACATGGGCGGCATGGTCGACATCGTGCTGATGCGCATCGTGGACATCGTCCTGAGCTTCCCGGTGATCCTGATCCTGCTGGTTGTGGCGGCCCTCGTCGGGCCCGGCATCGTCACCCTGGTCGTGATGATCGGCGCCGTCACGTGGTCGCGTGGCGCACGGATCGTGCGCGGCCAGGTGCTCACACTCCGGGAGTCGACGTTCATCGAGGCGGCCCGCGTCGTCGGCGTCGCCGATTTCCAGATGATCCGGACGCACATCCTCCCGAACATCATCGCCCCGCTCGTGGTCTTCGCCACATTCGGCGTTGCCACGGTCGTCATCTTCGAGGCGAGCCTCTCCTATCTCGGGCTCGGGGTCCAGCCACCCACGCCAAGCTGGGGGAACATGCTCAACACCGCTCGCTCGTTGACGGTCCTGGAGCGCTACACGTGGCAGTGGATCCCGCCGGCGACGCTGATCGTGCTGATGGTCATGGCGGTCAACTTCGTCGGCGACGGTCTCCGCGACGCATTCGACCAACGCGCCACCAGCGAGCGTTAGGCGAGGCATACGCGCCGGCCGGCGCCACCTGACCGGGTGTCACCAACAGGATCATCGGCAACACCAGGCAGGGAGCGCATGGATGGGGATCGGCGGGGAGTGGGACGTCATCGTGTGCGGAGCCGGGATGGCGGGACTGTGCGCAGGAGTGAGCGCGACCGAGGCGGGCGCACGGACGCTTGTGATCGAGAAGGGGTCGCGGGCCGGCGGCTCCATGCGCATGTCTGGCGGCACCGTCTGGACTGCCCCGAACATGGCGGTGATGGAGCGCTTCGTCCCGGGCGGTGACCGGGTCCGCCAGGAGCAGCTGGTCCACAACCTCGCTCCCGGCCTGGAGTGGCTGGCCGTCCACGGCGTCCCACTCGGCGGCGTCATCGGGGGAGAGTTCCAGATCGGGCGCGAGGTGAACGTGGACACCCTGACCGAGCGCATGGTCGAAGTGATCCAGGCCCACGGCGGCGACGTCGCGGTCGGTGCTGCTCTGGAGCGACTCGACCTGGACGAAACGGGCCGGATCCGTGGCCTGACCGTTCGCGAGGCCGACGGGCGACGTTCGACCATCGATACCCGCGCCGTCGTGCTTGCGACTGGCGGATTCCAGGGCAACCACGAGCTGTTGGCACGCTGGGTCGGCCGATACGCCGACCAGCTCCTCCAGCGAGCCAATCCGAACAGCGTGGGCGAAGGGCTGATCGCAGCGATGGCGATCGGGGCGCGCACCAGCCCTAACCTCTCGACCTTCTACGGACACACGATGCCGGCCTCACCCGCATCGCCCGAGCCGGCGCAGTGGACCTCTGTCACCACGTATTTCTCACAGGACGCGATACTCGTCAACGAGCGCGGCGAGCGCTTCTTCGATGAATCGCGATCGATGGCGGACGAGCTGGCGCCGGGCGAGATCGTCCAGCAGCCGAACGCCCGGGCCTTCCTCCTGCTCGACGACCGCCTCTACACGGACCAGCCGATGCCAGGCCGATCTCGGGCCGCCGTACGACCGAACTTCGATAACGCCGTCGCGGCCGGGGCGCCGAACTCGACGGCGACGACGCTCGAAGGCCTGGCCGATGCACTCGCCGCGTGGGGCGTCAGCCGGCGCGGTTTCCTCGCCACGATCACGGGATTCAACAAGGCGGTCGGCGAGGATCGCGGCGCTGAACTGCGGATCCCACGGACCGGCTCCCCGTTCGGCCTGATCCAGCCGCCGTACCGTGCGCTCGCAGTTCGCCCCGCAATCACGTTCACGCTCGGCGGCATCGACGTTGATCCTGACCTTCGCGTCCTGGACCACAGCGGGCGACCGATCCCCGGACTGTGGGCCGCTGGCGCCGACGCGGGTGGGACGTTCCAGGGCGGCTACATGGGCGGGCTCGTACTGGGTCTCGTCCAGGGGCGCATAGCCGGCCGCGCGGCCGCCGAGGCGACAGGATCTGTCGTCACGACGGGAGACTGAGCGATGTTGTTCGACCTGCCCCTGGCTGACCTGCGGGGCTACCGACCCGAGCGCGACGAGGCGCCCGACTTCGATGCCTTCTGGGCGGAGACGCTGGCCGCAGCCCGCGACCGCGCGGTCCCGCCCCTGTTCGAGCCGGTAGACGCCGGCCTGCGCACGGTCGACACGTGGGACGTCACGTTCCGTGGGTACGGCGGACAGCCGATCCGGGGCTGGTTCCTCGCGCCGCGCCACCGGAACGGCCCATTGCCGACGGTGGTCCAGTATCTGGGCTACGGCGATGGTCGAGGCCTCGTCCACGACCGGCTCCTGTGGTCGGCGGCGGGCTATGCGCACCTGGTCATGGACACCCGCGGCCAGGGCTCGGAAGGCGGCCAGCCGGGCGCGACCGGCGACGTCGAGCCGGAGGGTTCCAGCCCGTCGTACCCGGGCTTCCTGACCCGTGGCATCCTGGATCCGCGGACGCATTTCTACCGGCGGGTCTTCACCGACGCCGTCCTCGCGATCGACGCCGCACGCGCCCACGACGCCGTGGATCCCGAGCGAATCATCCTGTTCGGCGGCAGCCAGGGCGGCGGCATCACGCTTGCGGCGGCCGGGCTGGAGCCGTCCATCGCGGCGGCCCTCATCGACGTGCCGTTCCTCTGCCACTTCCGGCGCGCGATCGAGCTGACCAACGAGCATCCGTACGGCGAACTGGCCAAGTACCTGCGGGTCCATCGGACGCAGACCGACACGATCTTCCGGACGTTGTCCTATGTGGACGGCATGAACCACGCAGCCCGTGCCAAGGCACCAGCCATCTTCTCCGTAGGGCTCATGGACACCATCTGCCCGCCGTCCACCGTGTTTGCCGCCTTCAACCACTACGGTGGCGAGAAGGAGATCACCGTCTGGCCATACGCCGGGCATGAGGGTGGTGGATCCAATCAGCAGTTCGAGCGCCTGGCATTCCTTGAGCGACACGCGCTCCGAGCGTAGGCGACGGTGATCATCCCGGCAGCCATAGACAGGAGAAACGCATGAGCGTCGAGACGAGCCAGCGCGAAGTACTCAGGATCCGGGTCGGCCGGCTCATCGACGGGACGGGGTCGCCGGCCCTCGCCGACGCGGCAGTCCACGTCATCGACGACCGGATCGCGGACGTGGGGTCGGACGCGACGGTGGCCCGCCCAGAGGACGCCCGCGAACTCCACCTGCCGGACGCGACCGCGCTGCCGGGGCTGATGGATGCCCACGTCCATCTCGCCCTGCCGCCGACCATCGATCCGCTCGCGACGATGACCGCCGAATCGGACGAAGACCTCGTCGTGCGCGGCACGGTCGCGGCGGAGCGGATGGTCCGCGCCGGGGTCACCACGGCGTATGACTGCGGCGAGCGCGGGATGGTCGCCTACGGGATCCGGGACGCGATCGCGCGCCACCTGGCCGTGGGCCCGCGGCTGCTCGTCAGCGGCCGGCCCGTCACCCAGACCAAGGGGCACTGCCACTTCTTTGGTGGCGAGGCCGATGGCGTCGCGGGCGTTCGCGAGGCGGTCCGCCGGTTGATCGAGGACGAGGGCGCCGACGGGATCAAGATCATGGCTACCGGCGGCGGCCTGACGCCCGGGACGGACTCGCGCCACGCGTCCTACTCGGTGGAGGAGCTCGCATCGGCCGCGGACGAAGCGCACCGGCTGGGTAAACGGATCACCTCGCACGCCCACGGCGTGCCCGGCATCGACAACGCCTCGAAGGCCGGCATCGACTCGATCCAGCACTGCACGATGCTGGGCGCGAACTGGGAGTGGGCGTTCGACGAGGCCGTCGCACGTGGGTTGGTGGAACGAGGCACCCGCGCCGTCCCGACCTTCTCGGCCGGCACCCGGTACGAGGTGGAGACCGGCCAGGACATCAACCACCTCCAGCCCAACCCCGGTCTGATGACTCGCCAGGATTGCCGAGACAACGCGCGCGCGCTGTACGACGTCGGGGTCACGCTGATCCCCGGCACGGATGTGGGCGTCAACTTCACCGATTTCGGCGAGGACCTCTTCCTGGAGCTCGAGGCGTGGGTGGGCATCGGGCTGGATCCGGCCCACGTCATCCACTCCGCCACGGCCCGCGCGGCGTGGCATCTCGGCATCGAGGGCGAGACCGGCGCACTGCGGCCGGGCCTTCAGGCCGACGTCCTGATCGTCGGCGGCGCGCCTGACAAGGAGATCACGGACCTGCGCCGGACGCGCTTCATCCTCAAGGGCGGCCAGCGCATCCAGCCCACGCGGCCAAGGCCCAAGCCGGTCCGCGGCACCGACACCATCCCGGCATGACGTCGTGACCACCATGGGAATCCCCACTCCACGGCTGGACCCTGACGGTCCGCTGGAGCTCATCTCTGCACGGACGATGTTCGCCGGCGCGCCGCTCGGTCGTCGGTCGGCAGCCAGCGTCGTCCGGATCGAGTCGAGCGGCCGCCTGCTCATGTGCTACTCGTACGTCGTCGGCGTTGCACTGCGTAACCAGGCAGCGCTCATGCTTGTCCATTCCGACGACGACGGCGAGACGTGGTCCGAACCTCTCCCCCTGTACGCCTATCCGGGCTGGTTCTCGCTCGCCATGGGCGGCCTTGCCCGGATCGCGGATGACAACGTGAAGGTGATGATGGGGCGCATCCTCATCGACCTCTCGCTTGGCGGCACGGAGCCGATGACCGGCTGGTATGTCGCGTCGACAACGACCGGTGACGGCGGCGACAGCTGGTCCGAACCCTCTGCGGAGATCCGGCTCTTCCCCGAATGGACCGAACTGTACGGAGCGAGCAACCCGCATCCCCTCCCGGACGGCCGGCTGCTGTGGGCCGTCATGGGCACCCTGGGACGCGACGCCGGCTGGCACGCCGGGGTCATCGTCAGCGATCCCGATGGTGGTCATTTCGGGCCGCTGACGGTCATCGCCCAGGCCGCCGGTCGGGACTACAGCGACATCGACGTGATACGGCTCGACGACGGTCGTTTTCTGGCCGTGATCCGCGAGCACCAGACGCGCCAGAGCGTGTCGTCGTACTCAACGGACGACGGACGGACCTGGTCGTCGATCCAGCCAACGCCGTTCCTGGGGTCCAACATCAAGCTCTTCCGGCTACGCTCGGGCGCGGTGGTGTGCGCCTATCGCGATGAGGATCCGGCTCGCCGTGGCGTCAGCATGAGTGTCACCCACGACGGCGGTGCGTCATGGACCTTCAACGGCCAGCTGTATGCGGCCGGGTCCGATGCGCTGCATGAACCGGGGAGCGTGTGCGGCTACCCGGATCTGGTGACCCTGGGTTCGGGCGAGATCGGGGCCGTGCTCCACGCCTACCCGTCCGCCGAGGGCACACAGCTCCACTGGCTGCGCCTGCGCGACCGGACGTAGCTGGCACAGCACATGACCGTCTACGCTCGTCTGGGCGTCCGAACACTGGTGAACGCACGCGGGTGCGCGACGCTCGCCGGAGGCACACTCATGGCGCCCGAGGTCGTCGCCGCGATGGCGGAGGCGTCTCGGTCATTCGTCCGGATCGGCGATCTGCAGGAGGTCGCGAGCCGCCGGATCGCCGAGCTGACCGGGGCGGAGGCCGGCTATGTGACCTCGGGGGCTGCCGCAGCGCTCACCCTTGGGGCGGCCGCCATGCTCGCCCGCCTGGACCCAGACCTGATGGACCGACTGCCCGACACCGGTGATGCCCCGGCGGAGATCATCGTGCAGGCGGCACATCGGAATCCGTACGACCATCTCGTCCGAGCCGCCGGTGCTCGGCTCGTCGAGTTCGGGGATGCGGACGGTGCCACGGTCCAGGAGATGGTCGCCGCGATCGGTCCGGCCGCGGCCGGCGCGTTCTTTCACGGACAGGCGGAGGCCGATGGGCTGTCCATCGATGATTTCGTCGCGACCGCCCATGCCCATGGGCTGCCCGTCCTCGTGGATGCCTCCATGAACGTGCCCCCGCGGGCGAATCTGCGCCGGTTCATCAGCGACGGCGCCGACCTCGTTGCCTTCAGTGGCGGCAAGACCATCCGGGGGCCCCAGGTGTCGGGGTTCCTGGCCGGTCGTGCCGACCTGCTTCTTTCGGTGGGCCTCCAGCTGCAGGACATGGTCGTCCTGCCAACCACGTGGGCCCGG
>JANONZ010000051.1:0-5077 GCA_031421095.1 Thermomicrobiales bacterium | reverse complement strand
GCCGACGCGACGAACGTCCACGCGGTCCATCGGATCTTTGAGGTCAAGGGACGGCCACCTACGCATCCGCTCATCGTTCACATCGGAGCGTGTGATGAGCTTGCACGCTGGGCGGCGGAGGTGCCGGAGGCCGCGAATGTGCTCGCAGAGCGCTTCTGGCCCGGGCCGTTGACGCTGGTTCTGCCGCGAAGCAACCGCGTTCCACTTGCCGTGACAGGTGGGCTGGACACGGTCGCCCTGCGCGTGCCGGACCACCCGCTTGCACTAGCCCTGTTGCAGGCCTTCGGCGGGGCCGTGGCGGCGCCGTCCGCCAATCGGTTCGGCTCGGTGAGTCCCACAACTGCGCGCCACGTCCGCGAGGACCTGGGACCGGAGGTCGACTTCGTGCTCGACGGCGGACCGTGCGTCGTCGGCGTCGAGTCGACGATCGTGGACCTCTCGACTGACCGACCGGTCCTCCTGCGTCCGGGTGGCATCTCGCGCGAGGAGGTCGAGCGCGCCCTCGGGTACGAATTACCGAGGCACACAGGCACCGCGGTGCGGGCACCGGGCCAACATCCGTCGCACTATGCCCCACGGGCGGAGGTGGTCCTCGTTTCGACTCGCGACCTCGACGTGCGCGCTCGGCAGTTGCATGCCGAAGGGCATCGGGTTGGGGTGCTTCTGCCCGCTCCGATCGGCACCGTTGCCGGGGCGGGCGGCGTCTGTCTTGCGGCCCGATCCCCTCGAGCGCGTCCTGGCAGTCCATCCCGGTCTCTATCACTGCGGTCCAGCGAGCGGTGGGTGCCGGAGCTTCCGGACGGCGTCGTCGTGCTTGGGGAGGCTCGCTCGCTCCCCGAATACGCCCGACGACTCTACGAGAACCTTCGGGCATTCGACCGCCACGGCTGCGATGTGGTTCTCGCTTCGCTGCCCCCCGAAGATGGGCTCGGGCTGGCAATCGCGGATCGCCTCCGGCGCGCCGCGGGGGATCGGAATCGCAGAACGGGCTCGCAGATCGCGGACAGCGGCCGCTGCGTACCCTGAGGAGGTCGAGGTCGATCCGGGGCTACCCGAGCAGTGCGCGCGCGACCGTCCAGTAGAGTGGGATGCCGACGATCAAGTTGAACGGGAACGTCAGGCCCAGGGCGAGCGTGACCGCGAGAGAAGTGTCTGCCGCAGGGTAGCTGTGGCGGAAGGCCGCCGGCGCCACGATGTACGACGCGCTCGCGGCGAGCGTCGCCAGGAGGGTCGTCCCCGGAACGGACAGGCCCAGCAGGAAGCCGGCGGCCAGTCCCAGAACGGCCCCGATCAAGGGCATGACCAGCCCGAACGCCAGGAGTGACGTTCCGAGGCGATGGAAGTCGCGCAGCCGCCGTCCCGCCAGTAGCCCCATGTCCAGGAGGAAGAGGGCGAGGATCCCGTGGAACGGGGCGACGATGAACCCGTCGAGCTCCACGAGGCCCTGTGGGCCGGTGATCGCGCCGATTGCGGTTACCCCGAGGAGAAGTACGACGCTGCCGTTCGTGACGGCCTCGTGAAGCCCATGTCCCGGGCGTGGCTCCGTGGCGGTCGCGCGGCGGGCGAGGATCATCCCGATCACGATCGCAGGCGACTCCATCACGACCAGTAGGGTCACGAGGTAAGGCTCTGGAGCGAGGCCGCGAGCGGCGAGGAACGCCGTTGCGGCCAGAAAGGTCACGAGACTCGCCGACCCGTAATGCGCGGCGATCACGGCCGCGTCGAGCGGCACGAGGGCAGTCGTCCGGCGGAGGATCGCGAACGCGATCAGCGGGGTCGTGACGGCCAGGGTGAGCGCTGCCACGATCGCCAGCACCAGGGTCGGGCTCGGGCCCGCCACGGCGAGACCCACCCCACCCTTGAACCCGATCGCCACGAGGAGGTACACCGCGATCGCCTTGCCGAACGCCTCGGGAAAGACAAGGTCGGAGCGGATCAGCGTGGCGACGACGCCAAGGATGAAGAACAGGATGACAGGCGAGGAGAGGTTGACGAGGAAGACGTCCAGGCTCATGCGTCCGCCATGTTAGCCCGAGGCACCGAGCCTCGTCGTCTGGACGCGTATGCGCAACAGATGTGGCACATCCATTGCCGTCGTCTATCGTTCTCTTGACGAGACGTATCCGAGCGAAGGAGGTAGGCATGCCCGGCACGGTTCCGATCACGATGGCACTTGGCGACGGCATCGGCCCAGAGATCATGGGGGCAAGCCTCAAGATCCTGCTCGCGGCCGGCGCGCGCATCGAGGTCGAGCCGATCGATATCGGCGAGCGGGTCTATCTGAAAGGCTTGACGGCCGGGATCGAGCCATCCGCCTGGGATTCGCTCCGCCGCACGAAAGTCTTCTACAAGGCGCCGATCACAACCCCGCAGGGCGGCGGCTTCAAGAGCCTCAACGTCACCGTCCGCAAGACGCTGGGCCTGTTCGCCAACGTGCGGCCCTGCGTCACCTATGCGCCCTTCGTTCGCACCAAGCACCCAACCATGGATGTGGTGATCGTGCGCGAGAACGAGGAGGACCTCTATGCCGGGATCGAACACCGGCAAACCGACGAGGTCTACCAGACTCTGAAGCTGATCTCCCGGCCGGGCACCGAGAAGATCGTCCGCTATGCGTTCGAGTATGCCCGCGCTCACAACCGCAAGAAGGTCACCTGCTTCACCAAAGACAACATCATGAAGCTGACCGACGGCCTCTTTCACAAAGTCTTCGACGAGATCGCCAGGGAATACCCGGACATCGAGAACGAGCACTGGATCGTGGACATCGGGGCGGCCAAGCTCGCCGACACGCCGGAGATCTTCGACGTGATCGTTCTGCCAAACCTGTACGGCGACATCCTGTCCGACGTCGCGGCGCAGATCGCCGGCTCGGTAGGCCTCGCCGCGTCGGCGAACATCGGGGAGCATGTCGCGATGTTCGAAGCGATCCATGGCTCGGCGCCGCGGCGTGCCGGGCAAGACCTCGCCAATCCCTCGGGGTTGCTCCTCGCCGGCGTCATGATGATGGTCCACATCGGCCAGCCGGCGGTTGCCGAAGTCGTGCACAACGCCTGGTTGAAGACGATCGAGGACGGCGTACACACCTACGACATCTTCGTTGAGGGGGCGTCGACGCAGAAGGTCGGCACCATGGGATTCGCGCAGGCGGTCATCGACCGGCTGGGCAAGACGCCGATGACGCTGAAGCCCGTCACGTATGCCCATGACGGCACCGCCATGCGGGTGCCGAAGCCGAACCCCACCCGACCTGCCAAGAAGGAAACGGTCGGTGTCGACGTATTCGTGCACTTCCGCGGCTCGCCCGACGATCTCGCCCGACAGCTCAAGGCGGTGTCCGCCAACGACAGCGGCCTCGACCTCATCATGATCACCAACCGCGGTGTCAAGGTGTGGCCGGACGGGCTGCCCGAGACGTTCTGCACCGACCATTGGCGCGGTCGATTTCAAGCGAGCGGCAATGACAAGACGCCGACCAGCCACGCCGCGATCGCCCGTCTGCTGCAACGCTTCGCAGACGCGGAGATCGACTTCATCAAGACCGAGCACTTGTGCACCTTCGACGGCGAGCCCGGCTACTCGCTCGGACAAGGGCAGTAGCCGGCGTGGGCGAGCAGGGACAGTGGTGACCGATGGCCGCGCGGCGATCGGAGCCATATCCAGTCGCCCGGCGGCCGATCGGTTCAGTCTGTCGGGCCAGCGCGCGGTGATTGCGACGATGCACGGCAAGGAGCGCGCGATCGCGCCGATTCTCGTGCCGCTTGGACTGAGCCTCCAGGTACCGACGAACTTCGACACCGACCGCTTCGGCACGTTCACCGGCGAGATCGAACGCACCGGCTCCCAGCTCGATGCGGCGCGGGCGAAGATCCAGGCCGCCTTCGACCACATCCCCGACGCCCGCGTGGCCGTGGCGAGCGAGGGGAGCTTCGGGCCGGATCCGGTGATTCCGTTTCTCGGGCTCGGCCGCGAGCTGGTGCTGCTGGTCGACCGCGAGAGCGGCTTGGAGCTTACCGGCCACGATGCGACCCTGGAGACGAACTACGCCCACACGATCGTGCACGACCTCACTGCGGCTCTGGCGTTTGCGGAACGGGTCCACTTCCCCGACCATGCCGTCATCGTCATGGGCTGCCGTGGCGACCAGCCGGCGCCCGACATCGCCCTCCACAAGGGCATCGTCAGGACCGATCAGCTCGAGCGGACGGTTCAGGACGTACTCGCGCTCGCCGGCGTTGCCTTCGTGGAGACGGACATGCGGGCGCATCTGAACCCGACCCGCATGCGCGCTATCGGGCGGGCTACCGCGGATCTCGTTCGCCGATTCCAAAGCCGATGTCCCGTTTGTGCGCGCCCGGGTTTCGATGTCACTGAGCGTGTTCCTGGACTTCCGTGCGAATGGTGCGGAGCACCGACCCGGCTCGTCAAGACGGAGGTTCTGAGCTGTGCTGACTGCGGTCATCACACTGAGCGGCCCGCCATGGATCCAGCCACTGCCGATCCCGGGCAGTGTGCCTTCTGCAACCCATGACTTCCCTGGTGCTATTCACCAAGCGGCGGAGGTGCCAACGATGGCGCCGACTGACACCCCGTAACGGACGGTCGGTTGGCTCGTTGTAAGGAGCAGCGGCTCACTCTGAGCCCACCCTCCGGTCCTCGATCGCGACGACTTGGCTGGTCGGACCTACAGTGAGCAAGTTGACCGCGTCGCAGGCTCGGTCAACGATCTGCAAAGGAGATACGGAACGATGAAGTCACGATACCGAGCCCTCCGGCTCTCGCTCGTCTTCGCCATGATCGCGGCGTTTGCCATGTCGGCGAGTGCGGTCACCGCCCACTCCCCCGGCGACAATGTGAATGGTGTCGTCACAGCCAAGACGGCCACCACGCTGACCGTCCTCGCGGAGAATGGCACGAGCAGCGCGGTCACCGTTACCGCAGCTACCGTCTACCGTCTGCCGCATCGCCTGACCGGAACGTTCGACGACGTCCTCGTCGGCTCCCGGATCAAGGTCGAGGGCACCCTCAGCGGAACCGTCCTGACCGCCGCTGTCGTCAAGATCAAGTGGAACCAAGT
>JANONZ010000050.1:0-4343 GCA_031421095.1 Thermomicrobiales bacterium | reverse complement strand
GCGACCCGGTCAACGCCAAGTGCTGCGCGCGGCGTCCGGATAGAGCCGGACCCGCCGGTACGGTTCGCGGCCGCGCGAGCGCGAAACGAGGTTCGCGCGTTCGGCCATCTGATGCTGGAGTCGCCGGATGTAGGCGTTCTGAGGCGACAGTTCGACCGCCTCGGACGACGACCGAACGGACTCGATCGCATCCTCCGTCTCGCGCATGGCGGCCTCGCGTGGGTCGATCTCCAGGGAGAAGATGGAGGTCAGGCTCGATTGCATCTGGGGGATCGTATTGCTCTTGAGGACGTAGATCGGCACGGCTCGATCTTCCGCATCGCGGAGCATCGGGGTCTTCTGCTTGTACTCGTTGCGCAGGGTCATGACGACGTCGGCCTCATCCACGTCACGAGCGATGACGACCGGCAACTGCAGGTCGCGAACGGCCTGTTCAAGGCGCTTGCGACTGATCCCCTGGGGCAGGACACGCAGCGTGGGCAGCGGCGAACCGCCCGACACGAGGACCGTCGCGCCATCGGGGCCTTCCTCGACTCCCAGCGGCAGGCGGTCCAGGTCGTCGTCCTCGAATTCGTCGGCATTGACCGGCCCGGTGCCGTCCTCCGCCTTCATGGCGTTGAGCGCGCGACTGGCCTGGTCGCGCCACGCCTTCTGGCGTTCGAGTTCGCGCGCCTCGCGCGCCCGGGCCTCCACGGCGGTCGCCGTGGCGCCGCGCTCCAGCGGCCCGCGATCGGCGATCTCCCCAGCCACGAACGGCGTCTCGGCCCCGGCAGGACCGCCGCTCCGACCGGCCGACGGCCTCGATGCGAAACGTTCACCCGGCAGTGTGCCGGCCGATCCACCCTCCGAGACAGGACCGCGCGACGCCGGCTCCCGGCCTGAGCCGCCACGTGACTGGCGCCAGCCGCCGGTCGCGCCCGGCCGGTAGCCGGAGCGGAGACCGGCACCGGCACCCCGGTCGGCTTCGCGATAGCCACTGCTCCGATATCCCCCGCCGTCACCACGCCAGCCGGGTTCCATCCGCCACGGGGTTCCGGCGCCGACCAGCCCGGCGAAGCGCTCCGCCCCCAGCTGCTCGCGGGGAGACGGTCGCGGCCGGCCCTGGCTTCGGTGGACGCCCTCTTCATCGCGCCAGCGCAGCTCCGGCGAAACCGGGTCGCCGCGCAGCATCGCGTCGATCGTATCGGCGACGTCGCTGTGGACGACGACCCGCTCGCGGTCGACGATCTCCACGATGACGTCGAAGGTCGGCGGCGCCTTCCGCTCAAGGACGCTCTTCTGGGTCCGCCGACGCCGGGCCTCCTCGTCGCCCAGGGTCACGCTCTGGATCCCGCCGATCAGGTCCGACAGGGTCGGGTTGAGCATCAGGTTGTCGAGGTTGTTGCCGTGCGCCGTGCCGATGAGCTGGACGCCCCGTTCGGCGATCGTCCGGGCGGCCTGTGCCTCCAGCTCCGTCCCGATCTCATCGATGACGATGACCTGCGGCATGTGGTTCTCCACCGCCTCGATCATGACCTCGTGCTGGAGCGACGGCGTGCGGACCTGCATCCGGCGGGCCTTGCCGATGGCCGGATGGGGGATGTCGCCGTCGCCCGCGATCTCGTTGCTCGTGTCGACGACGACGACGCGCTTACCCATGTCGTCGGCCAGGACGCGAGCGGCCTCGCGCAGCATCGTCGTCTTGCCGATGCCCGGCCGACCCATGATCAGGATGGACTTCCCGGTCTCGATGAAGTCGTTGATGATCTCGATCGTGCCGAACACGGCGCGCCCGATGCGGCAGGTCAGACCCACGATCTTGCCGGTCCGGTTCCGGATGGCACTGATCCGGTGGAGGGTCCGCTCGATGCCGGCACGGTTGTCGTCGCCGAACAGGCCGATATGCTCGACGACGTAGGCGATGTCCGCCTCGTCGATCTCGCGCTCCAGCAGGGTCACCTCCGAATCCGGAAAGCGGGCCTCCGGCCTCCGCCCGAGATCCATGACCACTTCGATCAGCGACACCCGGTCCGGGAGGGCGTGGACGGCCGCCACGATCTCGGGTGGCAGGGATCGGAGCAGGGCATCCAGATCGTCGATCGTCTCGCGTCGTTCGTCAGATCCCACGCTGGCCTCCATTAGCGGACGCCGGCCGGCACGAGGGCCGGTTCGGCGACACGGACGAGGGTTTCCTTCATGAGCAGGGTCACACTCGCGATCGAATCGAAACCCGCTTCCTCCAGGCGGCGGTCGATGGGTGACTCATAGGTTCGCACGGGTGCGATCACGCCGTGCCCGTGCCGATGGTCGCCGCCTTTCGCGGTTCTCGCAGCGATGATCCCCAGGCCGAACGCGATGAGGTCGGTCATGTCCGCCTCCGGCCGACCGAGCAGCTTCAGGTAATGGGGCTGGTCCTCCTTGGCGACCCCGACCTGCAGGAACCCATCCAGCTGAGTGCCGTCGCGGCCACCATCGACCGAGCTCTGAACGAAGCCCTCGACGTCCGCGAACCGCAGGATCGGCATCAGGCTGGAGCGCGGGACCCGCCAGTGCGAGCCCTGGCGTTCCCAGTCGGCCAGCCGGAACGCCTCCAGACGACTGACCGGGGCGGGGGTCGCCTGGCTGTACAGATGGGCCAATGACAACGCATCAAGCGGAGTGCTGGGCCGGATGCGTGCGGCGACGGCCTGCTCTTCCGACCACGCAGCGGGCAGGCCCAGCGCGGCCCCCCGCGACAGGACGTGCTCCTCGCCGTAGCGCATGAAGCCTGCCTGCATGAGCAGTTCGATGTTGTCGTCCGCATCGGTGCAGGCGACGTGGAAGCGGGCTGCTCCCCGTTTCGCGCCTTCGCGCAGGAGTTGCTGGACGAGGCGATAGCGGATGTCGCCGGCGTTGGCCAGACCGACCGCGTCGAGCTCCACGATCGTCCACTCGTCGCGGACGCTTTCACGCTCTACGCGGACGAGCCCGGCGATATGGCCGCCCTCCTCGTAGACATACATGAGGTCGTTCGGGCGGAACGCACCCAGCGGCAGGCGGAAGAGACTGAACACGCCGATCGGTGGCCCATTGACCGGCAGCCCGAGCGAGCGCGTGTCCGCGCCATCGGACTGACACAGTCGCGACAGCTCACCGAGAGCGGCCAGATCCGTCAGCCGGGCGGCTCGCACCTTGCCGCTGCTGCGACGGACGGGCAGGACGCTCATCGTGCTTGCCTGGCTCGGCGCGTCGGGTGCGGCCGGCGGCCTGATCCCTCGCCCGGGTCGTCGTACTCGGCGGCCATCGTGGCGACCAATCGATGAAAACGAGTCTCGCCCGCCAGCTCCGGATGGAACGCCGTGGCGATGACGTTGCGCTGCCGGACGGCGACGATGCGTCCATCGTCGAGTCTGGCCAGGACGTCGACGTCAGGGCCGGTCCGTTCGATGATCGGGGCGCGGATGAAGACGGCGTGGACCGGCGTGTCGCCGAGGACCGGGACCGACAGCTCCGCCTCGAACGATTCAAGCTGCCGCCCGAAGGCGTTGCGTTCCACGGTCACATCGAGGAGCGGCAGGATCGGCGGCTCGCCGCCGGCGATCTCGGTGGCCAGGACGATCATCCCGGCACATGTCCCGAACAGTGGGGCGCCTTGGGCCGCCAGGTCCAGGATGGGCTCACGAAGGCCCCAGCGCTCGATGAGCTGGCGCATCGTCGTGCTTTCGCCACCGGGGAAGATGAGGCCGCTGATACCGGCCAGATCGGCCGGCTCTCGCACGCGGACACCTTCCACCCCGATGACGCGGAGCGTGTCGAGGTGCTCGCGGAACGCCCCCTGAAGGGCGAGCACGCCGATCTTCATGGCTGGACCGCCGGCGACGTCGTCGGTCGCCCTACCAGCCGCGAACTGCGAGTCGCTCCTGGTCCGGGATCTCTTCGAGCGCGATGCCGCGCATCGGAGCGCCCAGACCCTTGGAGACCTCCGCGATCTTCTTCGGGTCGTCGAAGAACGTGGTCGCCTGGACGATGGCGTTCGCCATCCGGGCCGGATCCTCCGCCTTGAAGATGCCCGAGCCGACGAAGACGCCCTCCGCGCCGAGCTGCATGACGAGCGCGGCGTCGGCCGGGGTGCTGATGCCGCCCGCGACAAAGTTCACGACGGGGAGCTTGCCGTCCGCGGCGACCTGCTTGACCAGCTCGTATGGGGCCCCGAGCTCCTTGGCGGCGGCGAACAGCTCGTCCTCGCGCATGCCCTGGAGCCGACGGATCTCGGCCAGCACGTCGCGCAGCTGGTGAACGGCCTCCACGATGTTGCCGGTCCCGGCTTCGCCCTTGGTCCGCATCATCGCGGCGCCCTCGTTGATCCTCCGGAGGGCCTCGCCGAG
>JANONZ010000049.1:0-1752 GCA_031421095.1 Thermomicrobiales bacterium | reverse complement strand
CCGAACCTTCGACCAGTACACCGAGTGGATCCGCAACGAGGTCCCGTTCCTGGATTTCGCGCCGATCGTGTCGATCAGTGCCAAGACCGGCCAGCGCGTGGGCCGGGTCCTGGAACTCGCCATCGACATCTGGGCGGAGCGGCGCAAGCGCGTGTCCACAGGCGAACTCAACCGAGTGCTCATGGCCTCAACGGAGCGCACCCCTCCGCCTCCGGTCCGCGGCAAGCGCCCCAAGCTGTTCTACGCGACGCAGGCGGCCGTCGCGCCACCGACGTTCGTCTTCTTTGCCTCTGACGCGTCCGTCGTCCACTTCTCGTATCGTCGATACTTGGAGAACCGGCTGCGCGAAACCTTCGGTTTTGATGGCACGCCGATCCGTCTCATCTTCCGGACTCGATCCTCGGTCAAGCTGCCGCGACGCCGGAAGTCGCGGTCGGTGCCGGTCCAACCGGCCAAACGGACCAGGGCCGCGCGCCCCAAGTGATGAGCCCGGCCGCGGATTGACCTACGCGCCGCCTGACCCACGGGCCTTCATCGCACGGATCGCGGCCGAGCCATGTTGCGCCGCCATCACCGCGGGCACCTCCGTGGACGCGGCTTTGTCGAGTCGGGCGCCTGTCCTCTTCATCCTGCGTGGCAATGGATTGTCGCTGACGCCGCTCGTCCGGCGGATCCACGAGGCCGGCAAGCTGGTCGCGGTCCACATCGATCTGGTCAGCGGTCTGCGGCAGGACCGCGCGGGGGTCGCCTGGCTCGCCTCGGCCGGGGTGGATGCCGTGATCAGCTCGCATGGCCAGCTCATGGCCTCCATCCGCAGCGAGGGGATGACCGCCATCCTCCGACTCCTGATCGTCCGTCGCAGCCAGCTCGACAGCGCGGTCCAGGCGATCGGCCACTCGTCGCCGAACGTCGTCGAGATCTTGCCGGGCGTGCTCTTTCCCTCCATCGTGGACCGGATGCCGCCGTTCACGATGCCGGTCCTCGCCGGCGGCTTCATCCGGACGGAGAGCGACGTCCGGGCCGTCCTGAACGCCGGCGCACTCGGTGTGACGACGAGCTCGAAGGCGTTGTGGGGTGATGGTGTCGCCTGAATCCGGGACGCCCTTGCCACGCGTGCTCGTGGCCAGCGACGGCCGTCACGACGTTCACGCGCCGCCCGAGCTTGCGGCCGGCATCCTGATCCGCGACACGGACCTTGCGGCGCTCGTCCACTGTGCAGGCCTGAATCACCCGCCGGATGCCGTCGATATCGATAGTATCGCCGGTCTGGGCAGCGACGACGCCGCCGTCGACTTCGTGACCAGTCGACTCGGCATTCGGATCATCCTGACGCGCCGGCCGGCCCTCGCGGCCAGAGCCGCGGAGCACGGACGGATCGGGCTCGTCCACATCTTCGGCTACGACTCGACGGGCATGACCCGGTCGCTGGAGAGCCATCCACGGGTAGATCGCGTCGGAAGCGTGCTCTCGCCGGGGCTCGTGATCATCCATCTCCTGCCGGATGCGTTGGCGCTCCTGCCGCGCCCGCTCCTGGCGTACGGACTCATCGACGATGTAGCCGATGCCGAGGCCTGTCTCGCGCTTGCCGACGCCATCGTCATCCGACCGGTCCTCGCCGCACGGCTCGCCGCCGCCTCACGCATGCCTGAAACGCGGGGTTGAAGGGGCCTTCCCCGAGCCCGGAACGCAATGTTACCGACGCCTCTTGACAACCCGGCCGGCCGTGGCGTACAACGGTGGGGCTACTTCTCG
>JANONZ010000048.1:0-1751 GCA_031421095.1 Thermomicrobiales bacterium | reverse complement strand
ACGAGGTTCCGCCGCACGCGACGAAGCAGCGCCCTGTCATTGGCTTCCGTGGCCAGGTCTGGCGCGGTCGTCTCGGTCGGGGGCTGGATCCCGTCAGGCATCGGCGAGACGATAGCCCACGCCGCGCACGGTCTCGATCAGTCGCCCGGCGCCACCGAGCTTCTCGCGCAGGTAATGGATGTAGGCATCGACCGCGTTCGGGGTCACCGCCACGCTGAAAGGCCACGCCTGATCGAGGAGCTGATCGCGAGAGAGCGTCTGGCCGGGGTGGCGGAGCAGGCACTCAAGGAGGGAGAACTCGCGCGGGCTCAGGTCGATCGACTTCCCCGCGACGGTCACGCGGCGCGAGATCTCATCGAGCACGATCGGGCCGACGATGAGCTTCGGTTCGGGCCGCCGAGCACCGTCGCCGCGCCGGGCCAGCGCCCGCAGCCGGGCGGCGAGTACCTCATAGGCGAACGGCTTGACGAGATAGTCATCGGCGCCCGCGTCAAGGCCGGTGACTCGATCTCCGACCGTGTCGCGCGCCGTGAGCATGAGGACGGGAACCTCCGAGCCTGCCGCGCGGATCCGCCTGGCGACTTCGAGGCCGGAGATGTCGGGCAGGCCGACGTCGAGGATGATGAGGTCGATGCCGCTGGTCGCCCCGGCGATGTCCAATCCATCGAGACCGGTCGTGGCCGTCTCGACGATGTGGCGGTCCTCCTCGAGCAGGCGACGAAGCAGGCGGACCAGGCGCGGATCGTCCTCGATGACCAGCAGATGCATACCGTCAGGCTAGCGCGTCGAGCGCGTCGAGCGTGCCTTGGATGGCGAGGTCCATCAGTCTCATCACGGTGTCATTCCAATCCCCGCATCTGAGACGCGTCTGAGACAGGCGGTGCGGCGGATGCACGGTCCGCGCCCGCGTGCGCCCACGGGCGACGCGCGTGCGCCGGCCGGGACCAGCCATCGGTGGCGCCGCGGCTCGGCGTAGCATCCAGTGTATGGAGCCGCTCGACCTGACCGGATCGCCGCAGCCCCCGGAGGCGCACCACCGCCGGCCGCGCCGGCCGGCGCCCGGGCTCGCGCGGCTCCCGTGGCGGACGCTGACGAACCCGTTCCGGCCGGTCGAGATCTTGTCGGGCGACCAGGTCGAGGCGATCCATCGCGCGTCCCTGCGGATCCTGGCGGAGGTCGGTATCGAGGTGCTGGGCGACCGGGCGCTGGATGCGTTCGTGCGAGCCGGCGCGATCGTGGATCGGTTGACGCGCAACGTGCGCCTGGATCCGGACCAGGTCGAGGCCATCATCTCGACCGCGCCACAGGAATTCCGCCTGCATGCACGCAACCCGGCGCGCAACATCGACTTCGGTGGGCGGCACCTCGTCTTCGGGGCGGTCGGCGGGCCGGCCTTCGTGAGCGACCTTGACCGCGGCCGTCGCGCCGGCGACTTTGCGTCGTTCGTCGAGTACGTCCGGCTCATCGGTGCCCTCGACGTCATCCACCAGGAGGGCGGCGGCCCGCTCGAACCGACCGACCTGCCGGTCCCGACCCGCCACCTCGACATGTATCGGACCTTCGCGGTGGAGCTCGACAAGACCTGGCAGTGCCTGGGCTTCGGCTCCGCCGTCGTCGATGACGCCATGGAGGTCGCCTGTCTCATCCGCGGTGTCGATCGCGAGACACTGCTGCGCGAGCCCTCGCTGATGACGGTCATCAACACGAACTCGCCGCTGCGCCTGGACGGCCCGATGGGCGATGGGCTCATC
>JANONZ010000047.1:0-11163 GCA_031421095.1 Thermomicrobiales bacterium | reverse complement strand
GCCGGGGCGGGCATCGACGTCTTCGAACACGAACCACCCACAGACTCGCCGTTGCTCGCCGCACCGAATACGCTCCTGACGCCGCACCTGGGTGCCTCGACCGCCGAGGCGCAGATCCTTGTCTCCGAAGAGGTCGCCGGGCAGGTCCTCGATGTCCTCGCCGGGCGAAGCGCGCGGTATGCGGTCAACGCCCCGCTGCTCACCCCCGAGACGGCTCGCGCGATCGCGCCATATCTGCCCCTGGCCGAGATCCTTGGCCGCTTCTTCGCGCAGTTCTCCCGCGGCGGCGTCCGCACCCTCACGCTGGAGATCGCGGGCGATCTGGCTGCGTACGACGGGACGCCGCTGACCGCCGCGGTCCTGCGCGGGCTGCTCGAAACGTCGACCACAGAGCGGGTCAACCTCGTCAACGCGGGAGCTCTCGCCAAGGCGCGCGGCATCACCGTGGTCGAGCGCAAGACGCCCGATGCCGGTGCATTCGCCGCGCTCCTGACGCTGTCCGGCGAGTCGGGCGGCCGAACAGCCGTCGTGGCCGGCACCGTGGCAGCTGGTGAGCCTCGCATCACCCGACTGGACGACTACCGCCTGGACATGGCTCCGGCCGACAACATGCTCATCACCCGGCACATGGACCGTCCGGGCACGGTCGGTCGGGTCGGGATCATGCTCGGCGAGGCCGACGTGAACATCAGCGCGATGCACCTGGCCAGGACGCGACCGCGCGAAGACGCGCTCATGATCCTCGCCCTCGATGACGACGTGCCGGAGTCGGTCTCCGAGGCGATCCGGGCGCAGGAAGCGGTCCGCGAACTGTGGACCATCCGTCTGGACGGCAGCCGCTGACCGCCACATCGATCCAGCTCATCCCGGAGGGCCTGGACGCCACGCTCGTCCTGGTCCGCCATGGCGAGTCGACCTTTATCGTCGAGGGCCGCTTCCAGGGCCAGGCCGAGACGCCGCTCTCCCCCACCGGCCTCCGCCAGGCCGCGTTGGTCGCCCGACGACTCGCGGCACCGACAGAGCCGCCGGCACTGCCGGTGCCTGCGGTCGCCCCGCTCGAGCTCGTCCACTCGCCCCTCCAGCGCACGACCCAGACGGCGCACGCGATCGGGGGCGCCCTGCGCGAGACCGGGACGACCGTCGCCCAACGACCCGATCCGGGGTACCTCGAGATCGGCCAGGGCGTCTGGGAAGGCCTGCACCGCGACGAGATCACGGCCAGGTACGGTGCGGAACTGGCGGCCTGGCGGCGCCGCCCCACCGAGGCATGGGCACCGGGCGGCGAGTCACTCTCCGTCGTGCAGGCACGGGTCCGGCCGGCCCTCGCGGCCGTGCTCGCCCGGTTGGCGCACGGGCACCCACCGGGCACGCTGGATCGGCCGCAGGTCGCCGGCTACGCGGACGGGCCACTGGACCACCCGTGGTCGGTCGTGGTCGGTCACGATGGGGTCTTCAAGGTGGCCCTGCTGACCCTGTTCGACCTGCCCCTCGACCGGTTCTGGATGTGGTCGATGGACCTGTGCGGGATCTCCGTCATCGAGTTCCGCGGCGGCCGACCGGTCATGCGAGCGCACAACCTGACCGCACACCTGGCGGGCCTGCTCGACGAAGCGGCACTGGCCGAGCTCGAGGCACGCGGCGCGAGCGGCGCACTCTGATGTCACGGCGGCCGATCGACGGCGAGCCTACCGGCGCGAGCGCCGGTCCTTGCGCCGGAAGGCCAGTCGCAGCAGGGTGACGCGCAGCTGGCGTTGCGCGACGCGAAGGCTGACCAGCCGTTCTTCGCCCAGCACCCGCCGACCGTAGACCGCCTCGACTTTGGCCTGCGCGACGGTCTCGAGCTCAGGCCGGGCGATCGGCAGGAGGTCACCGAGCGTGCCTGCGTACTCGTAGACAGTCTGGCTGGGGCGCGGGCCGAACCCGAGTCTTGAAGCGATCCGGAGGACGGTCCCGTACGCGCCGTCGGCACTGGTCGCTCCTCGTGGCCCGCGCTGCCAGGCGACGAAGGCGAGTCCGCCGACCATCAACAGGAGCAGGAGTGTCACCGCGATCAGCGGTCCGATGGAGCCACGGTCGATGGGTCCGATGCCGGCCCCCGAATCGTTGGGCTCATTGTCCCGCGGTGTCCGATCCGGCCGCTGAGTCGCGCCGGCACTGCCCGACGGGCGCGGCGTCCCACTGGCGACCGGACGGCCGGACGGCAACGGGACGGTCTGCGAGACGCCCCCGCCGGTCGGGTCGAACGTCACCCAGCCCTGGCCCGGGAAGTACACCTCGACCCAGGCGTGCGCACTGCTGTTGCGGATGGTCTCGATGCCGGTCGCGAGGTCGCGCTCCCCCGCCAGAAAGCCCGCGACGATCCGCGTCGGCACGCCCAGGTCGCGCAGGATGACGGCCATCGTGGTCGCGTAGTACTGGCAGAAGCCCTGCTTGTAGCGCGTGAAGCACTCTACGGTCGAGAGACCGGAACAGTCCAGGCCCCTGATGTCGAGCTTGTGCTGGTAGCGATCCGAATGGAGTTCCTTGACCAGCTGGTCGGCCAGATCGATGGGTGTGCTGCCATCCGCCTCGGTCACGATCTTGGCCTTGAGCGCCTGCGCCTCGGGCTCGTCGAGCGCGCCTGGGGCGACGCCGAGATAGCGGTCGAGGATCGCCTGCGGATAGTCGGTACCGGCAGCCCGAAGGACCGCCCGGTTGAGTTCTCCCTCGTCATTGCCGACGGCCGGGATCAACGCCTGCACCGAGTAGGCGCCCGTTGCGCCATCCCGCTCGAGGGTCGCGTAGTAGTCGCCCTCGACGAGGGTCAGGCGGGTCGTCTCGCTGACCGCGACGGGCGTCATCGGCGAGAGGATCCGGTCCTCCGAGTAGTCCCCCGGGATGATCGTGAACGGGAAGGCGTGCGTCCCGACGGGGTCGGCGATGTCGGCCCGGTCCTCGAACAGTGGCTCGTCCGCCTGGCCTGTGACGACCGTTGGATCCTTCGAGACGGACCAGCCGTTCAACCCGATCTCGTCGTAGGCGTAGGCGCGGTAGTAGTACTCGCCGAGATCGGTCGGTGAGCGCTGGACGGTGAAAGCGACCGTGGCATCGGAGTTCCAGAAGCTCTGGACAGGGGAGTTCGAACCGAACGTGACCCCGAAGGATTTGCTGGAGCCACCAGTCGGCAGGAACCTCGAGAACGAGCGCGACATGCTGATGAGGCCATCGCCGATCCCGTCCCACGCCCCGGCCAGCGGTTTCGAGGCAGCGGTCTGCGTCAGCACAAACGACGCGACGACCGCGACCGCGATGAAGACCGTGCCGCCACGCAGGTAGACCGACGAGATGGAGGCGGGGTCGCCGATCCGACGCCGGACCCACTCCGCGCGCTCATCGAAGGCGTGGGCGCGGATGAGCAGAAAGAGCGAGGCGAGACTGAACAGGATCAGGTACAGCAGTTGATCGTTCCGGGTGAGGGCCATGTTGCCGACGAGCAGCACGCCTACCAGCGCGATGCCGTTGAGTGGCCGCCGATGCCCGAATGTCGCGTAGGACACGAACATGGAGGTCCCCCACACGAACAGTCCCAGGGCGTAGACGTAGTGGACGAACTGCGAGGTCGTGGCCTGGTCCAGGATCACCACATCCACCCAGAAGGCGACCGCCGAGGCTGCCGTGGCGGTGAATAGCTGGTCGAGCGGGGCGCCACCCGGGAACGCGCTCGTTCCGGCGAAGAGCGGCACGATGATCGCCGCGAAGAGCGCCCCGACGAGATACGTCAGCCAACGGCCCCAGCCGACCTTCGCGCCGATGAACCCGGTCAGGACGCCCCCGGCCGCCGCCAATGGCAGGTAGTCCAGGAATGTGCCGCGGCCGAGGACCCAGCGCGCGTCATCGAGTGCCAGGGCCATCGTGAGGCAGATCAGGAACGCGAGTCCCAGGGTCAGCCAACCCTCCGCCGGCGCGAGCGGGATGCGGCCGTTCATCGGGCGAGGATCTCGCCCAGCGGCCGACCCGGGGTGATCATGAAGGTCGGCAGCTCGTATTCGGCCAGGGCGTGGTGCAAGGCGCGGGCGTGCTTGGCGACGAGTTCGGCGCTCGCTGGATCGCGAACCGTGGTCTCATCGGTGACGGTCGCCCCGTCCTCCGGGGCGTAGCGGTCGAATGCGTCCGCATCGAGCGTGACGACCGCGCAGGCCACCCCTCTTGAGCGCAGCGAGGCCAGCGGTCGGACCCAGGCAGGGTCGAGCGAGGGCGTGATGATGACGGCGGTCACGCCCCGGCGCAGGCGACCGACCGACGCGACGAGCGTCTCGACGAGCGGCGCGCTGCCGTCCGCCTCCACGGCCGCCAGCAGCTGCATGATCTTGAGGTGCTGACGACCGCCGCGGTCGGCGGGCAGGAAGGACATCCGGCCGACGTTGACGGTCATCCCGACGGCACGGTTCTCCTGCAGCGCCATGGCTGCGATGGAGGCCGCGGCGCGGACGGCCGCCTCGACCGTGGACTCATCGCCACGACCGGCCTGGATACCGCGCTGCAGATCGAGCACGATCCACGCATCGGCTGTCTGTTCCAGGTCGAACTCCTTGACCTGGATCTCGCCATGTCGTGCCGTCGACTTCCAGTGGATGCGGTTCATGCTGTCACCTGGGGCGTACGGGCGAACAGTCGTCGCGAGAGGCGTCCTCTGCAGGGTGCGGACCGGCGAGACGCGGCTGCCCTCCAGCGCGGAAGCCGGCAGGCGCCAGCGCGGAAGCGGCTCCAGGCGCGGGTAGACGACCACGGCGACACCCTGGCCGACGGTCGCCGATGCCTCGAAGAACCCGAACGGGTCGCCTGTCCGGATATGGAGCGGCTCGATCCGAAAGTGGCCGCGGCGGGACAGCGGCACCCGGATGAGCCACGACCGCTCACTCCGGCCGGCGAGCGTGATCGCCCGGCCCGGCAGGCCGCCGGGCAGCGTCGTCGGGTTGTGGATCTCCAGCCAGAGCTTTGGCAGACGGCTGCCATTGCGCAGCGTGTAGGTGACTCGCATCTTGTCGCCGACGTGACCGTGTAGCTGGCTCACCACATAGCCCGCTTCCAGGTCCGCAAGCCCAAGGCGCACGAGCACATACGAGCCGCCGATGACCAGGATGGCGAGGTACAACAGATAGAAGAGGAATGGCAGACCGGTCGAGAACGCCGCGATGACGAGGACCGCGGCGACGATGAGCAGCTCCAGCCTGCGGATCACCTGTGGTGAACCTGGGTGTCGCGCTGCATCGAGGCGGCTAGGCGCTCGTGGAGGCGGATGATCCGAGTCCCGCGGCGCGCAACCCGGTCGGTCCGCCGCCGGTCGGGCGGACCCCGTCGATCGGGGTCGACTCGAGCAGCTCACGGACGACCTGGGCGGCCTGGACGTCGTGGATCGACGAACTCGTCTTGATGATCAGCCGGTGGGCCAGGGCGGGCTCGGCCAGCGCCTTGATGTCGTCCGGGATGACATAGTCGCGACCGAGCAACCCGGCGAGCGCCTGACCGGCTCGGTAGAGCGCGATCGAGCCGCGCGGCGAGGCACCCAGGTAGACGTCGGGATGATTCCGGGTCCCGTTGACCAGACGCACGATGTAGTCCGAGACGGTGGTATCGACATAGATCTCGCGGACCGCGGACTGCATCTCGCGCAGGTCCTCCACGGCCAGGACCTCTCCAAGGTCCTCGAGCGGATGGGTCCGCTTCTGCTCATCGAGGATGACGATCTCCTCCATCGGCTGGGGGTAGCCGAGCCGGAGGCGGATCATGAATCGGTCGAGCTGCGCTTCCGGCAGCGCGAACGTGCCCTCGTACTCGATCGGGTTCTGCGTGGCGATGACGAGGAACGGATCGGGCATCGCGTAGGTCGTGCCGTCGATGGTCGCCTGGCGCTCCTCCATGCATTCAAGCAGCGCAGATTGCGTCTTCGGTGTCGCCCGGTTGATCTCGTCGGCGAGGACGACCTGGCTGAAGATGGGACCCGGTCGGAACTCGAATTCCTGGGTCTTCTGGTTGTAGATGGACAAGCCGGAGACGTCCGATGGCAACAGGTCCGGCGTGAACTGGATGCGCCGGAACGACGAGCCAAGGCTCCGGGCGATGGCCTTGGCGAGGACGGTCTTGCCGGTCCCCGGGACATCCTCGATCAACAGATGGCCGCGACACAGCAGAGCGACCAGGGCGAGGCGAACCTCATGGTGCTTGCCGACGATGACGCGTTCGACGTTGGCGAGGACCTTGTCGCCGGTTTCCTGGATCTTGCTCATCGGCCTCTCTCGCAGGCTCTGGCGCCGGGGATCCGGCACCGGGGTCGGGACGGGGTCGTTACGGGTGGACGGGCCGCGCGCACGTCATGTGTCGTCGCCAGATAGTACGTCCAGACCGTCAGGATGGTTCCCGGCGCAAACATCCCCCCAGGAGACTCGGTGAAGACCACCGCTGTCGAAGCCCCGGGCCGGGCGGGTCAGCCGCGGATGACGGTCAGCGCCCCGACCCACAGGGTCATGAGGCAGCCGATGGCGCCCATCACGGCCAGGAACGGTTCTCCACCCACCCACGACGCGGCCGCGACGCCTCCGAACAGGATCGCCACCACGAGCGCGACCGCGGCGAGCCCAAGTCGTTCGATGATGGGGCGTGGTTCGTGACCGGGGACCTGTCCGTCGTTCACTTGGCTCTCCTCAGGTACCGCGTCATGAGGGAGCCGGCGATCGGGGCGGCGACTTCGGCGCCGCGGCCCGCCTGCTCGACGAGGACCGCGATCACGATCTGGGGATCCTCCGCGGGGGCGAATCCGATAAACCACGAGTGCGGCTCGCCCGTCCCGCCCAGTTGCGCCGTGCCGGACTTGCCGGCCGTCGTCACGCCCGGGACCTTCGCGCCCGTCGTGAACTGCCGACCGAGGCTCCCTTCGACCGCCTGGACCATGGCCGCCTTGATCGCGTCCGCGTTCGCCGTCGAGATGACCCGGCCCATCGACGTCGGTCCGATCGTGCGGGTCCCGCTACGGGCTCCGGTCAGGGACGTTACGAGTCGCGGCTGCATGAGCTCGCCGCCGTTGGCGATCGTCGCTGCGACGAGGGCCATTTGGAGCGGCGTGACGACCGTCTCAGCCTGTCCGTAGGCGGCATTCGCCAGTTCCACGTCATCGCTGAAGCCGCCCGGCATCGGGCCGCCGCCGTTCGTCAGCTGGGAGGCCGCCGTCGGCAGGTCGAATGGCAGGGCCGCCCCAAAGCCCATCCGCCCGGCATAGTCGACAAGCGCCGTGCCGCCCGTGCTCAGGCCGGTCAGGGCGTAGTAGATGTTGCACGACACCTCGGTCGCCGCTGTCAGATCGAGCGGCGTGGAGCCCGTCATCAGGTGATGACCGTCGCGCACCCGGAAACCGTCGACGAGCAACCCGTTGCGTTCCGCTCCCGGCTGTTCCGGGTAGGTCGTCGTCGGGTCGATCGCCCCAGACCCCAGCCCCGCGATCGCGGTCACGATCTTGAATACCGACCCGGGCACGTAGCGGCCCAGCGTCGCCCGGGGCAGAAGCGGCCGGGCCGGATCGCCCCGGAGAGCCGTGAATGTGCCCTGGGCCGTACTCGGATCACTGATCGCGGAGGCGTCATACGTGGGAGTGGATGCGAGCGCCAGGATCTCGCCGGTCCTGGGATCGAGCATGACGACCGCCCCTCGATGGGCGCCCAGGGCGGCCACGGCTGCCCGCTGCAGGTCGTAGTCGAGCGACAGCGTCAGGTCGTTCGGGTCATACCGGTCCGCTCCGAATTTCGCGAAGGCATCGCTGACGGAGTCACCGGCGAGGCCCGACAGCTCGGCGTCAAATGACCGTTCCAGGCCGGCCCGACCGTACCGCGTGGAGGCATACCCCACGACCTGGCTGATCGCCCGGTTCGCGTAGACCCGATAGATCTCGCCGTTCATGTCGGTCTTGTTGCGGGCCAGGACGGTCCCATCGCGCGCGAAGATCCGCCCACGCGGAACCGTGCGTGATGCCGCGATGACCGCCGCGTCGTTCGGCGATCGGGTCAACTCGGGCGCCCGCACGACACCCCAGTAGCCGGCGGCGCCGGCAAGGATCGCGAAAGCCGCACTCAGGACGATGGCCACATGCACGGTCGTCCGCCCCAGCGGACGTCGCACGCCGAGCGCGCCGAGGATCATGCGTCCACCCACCGGGTGAGTCGACGCCAACGCGAGCCGATGCGCGGAGGCGGTGGCGGTTCGACGCCCTTGTCGGAGAGCGCAAGGAGCAGACCGACGACCAGCGCGTTGGCCAGCAGCGACGAGCCGCCGTAGCTGATGAACGGCAGCGTGACGCCGGTCAGCGGCAGCACCTTGAGGTTGCCGGCGGCGATGATAAATGCCTGGATGCCGATCACCAGGGCCAGCCCGACCGCCAGCAGCGATCGGAAGTCGTCGGCGGCAGCCGCGCCGATGCGGAGGCCCCGTTCCACGACCACCAGATAGAGGCCCAAAATGGCGATGACGCCGACGATGCCGAGCTCCTCACCGAGCGCCGCGAGCGGGAAGTCCGTATGGACCTCGGGGATCGGGATGCGACCGCCCACCTCGGGCAGGCCGGCACCCAGGCCGACCCCCAGCAGCCCGCCCCGGGCAAAGGCATGGAGGGCCTGGACCACCTGGTAGCCCGCCCCCAGCGGGTCCGCGAACGGGTCCAGCCAGATCTCGATCCGCACGCGGATGTGATCGAACAGGTCGGCCATCAGGGCACTGCCCAGGATGAACAGGACGAGACCGACCAGGACCAGGCTGATCCGGCCCGTCGCGACGTACAGCAGCGCCAGGAAGACGCCGAAGAACAGCAGCGCCGCACCCAGATCGCGCTGGATGACCACGATGCCGAGCGCGATCGCCCACATGGCGACCATCGGCGCCAGATACGGCACGGGCGGCAGCCGCAATGGCCCAAGCCGCGTGTCCTGCTCCACGAGCAACGCCCGATTCTCCGCGAGGTAGCCAGCCAGGAAGACGACAAGGATGACCTTCAGAAGCTCCGTGGGCTGCCCGCTGAGCGGACCGATCTGGAGGGTCAGACGCTGGCCGTTGATCTCCGTACCGAAGACGAACGTCAACAGGAGCAAGCCGACGCCGGCCGCGGCCCAGCTGTACTTGTAGCGGCGCAGCCAGCTGTCGGAGCGAACGACGATGCCGAGGGTCGTCGCAACAGTCACCGCGAGGAGCAGCCAGATCAGCTGCACCTGCGCCAGACCAAGCGTGGACCCGAAGAACGTCTGGGTGACCAGGTCCTGGGGCAGTCGCTGCATCAGCAGGAGCGACAGGCCACCCAGCAGGGCCACGGCCGGGAACAGGAACTGGTCCGTCCGTCGACCGGCCAGGACCTGGGCCAGATGGGCGACGAACAGCGCCCCCAGATAGATGGCGAGGGCCTGGGGGTCGTACAGCCCGAACGTCCCGCTGACGGTCAAGCCGAGCGACAGACTACCGGTCGCAAGGGCCAGCGCGACGAGGCCCAGCAGGCGCAGTTCCTGCCATCGCGGCCGGGGGCGGATCGGGCCAAGGACTCTCGGGAGTGCCGGAGCGGGAACGGCTCGCGGGCTCCCGGCCGTCACGCCAGCGCCCGCTCGAGACGCATCCGCACCTGGCCGATCTGCAATTCGTCACCGAATCCGATCGTCGAGACGCCATCGACGCGGTGACCGTTGATGTACGACCCATTGGTGCTATCAAGATCCTCCAGGTACCAGCTCCGGCCGCGGTAGGTCAGGACGGCGTGGTCTGTCGAGGCGAATGGGTCGTCGATGACGATGGCGTTGTTCACGTCCCGCCCGAGGGGGGTGATGACGTCGAGCACGAACGAATGCCCCGCCGGCGGCTCGCCCGACGGCGATTCGAGCACGACGAGGCGACCAGGCCGATCGGACGGTTCACGTGCCGCCGCGCGGAGGTCGCGCATGAGCGCCCGGATGATCCGGGCCAGAAAGAGGTAGAGCAGGCCGAGGAACAGAAGCCTGACCGCCCACGTTGCCAGCTGGAACCCGTCCATCAGTCGGAGGCCTCGGCAACCTCGACGACGAGCGCCGTGTCCCCCACCTCAAGTCGGTCGCCCACGCCCAGCACGACCTCCGTCACGGGTTCGCCGTTCACCCATGAACCGTTGGTGCTGCCCAGGTCCACGTAGATCAGCGTCCCGCGGCGCCCGACGATCCGCCCGTGATGGCGCGAGACCCGGCCATCCTGCGCGACGAGGTCGTTGTCCGTGGCCCGTCCGATCGTCAACTCGGCGCCGTCGACGACGACCTCGCGGACGCGGCCGTCCGGGTCGGTGACACGCAGTCGGACTCGTGGCGTTCGAGGCGTTGGGACGGTGTAGACCCGTGTCGCCGTCGGGTCGCCGGTCTCGGGCGACTCCCCAGTTGATGGTGGCGCAAGGTCGGCCCGCGCACGATCAGCGCGCCCGGCGATCGGGTCCGCGAAACGAGCGTCAACGCGGATGTCACTGCGCATGACGGTCGGATCGGCCAACAGGTCGACCCGCGGTCGGTCGACGAGGGTGTACCGGTGGGCGCGCGCGAAGGCGAGGGCGGCGTCCGCGAGCTCGTTGGCCAGGGAGCCCGTCATGTCGCCGAACCCCTCGAGGTCGCCCGGGTGCAGGTGGACGACGAATCGGTTCGGCACGAGGGTCCGGTCGGAGGTCGTCAGTCGCTCACTTTCCATCTCGCGCTCGATCCGGCGCTGGATCTGGACGGGCTGCAGACGTGCCCGGAAGAGACGAGCCGAGGGTCGCTCGAAGAGGCGTTCGAAGAACCGCTCGACGGCGGTGAGAGGCGGCATGGTCGGTCGCGGAGTCTACCAGAGGGTCCACCCGATGGAGGGGCGCTGGGAATCGTGCGCTATACTTTGCCTCCCGTTCGGCGGTTCAGCCGTTCGATCGCATCCCGCGCGGTACCCGGGGACCCGATGGCCGAGATCCTGACCGAATCATTCTGTGAGCGGTGTGGCACCCGCTACACCTTCGAATCGCCGCGCCAGCGCGTGCGACTGAAGGGCGTGAAGGTCCTTTCGCGCGGGCTCAAGAACTTCGTCCTGTCGGACGGCACGTCGATGGACGAGGCGATGGCGGCCGCCCGCAGCGAGACGGACCGCGATGTGGCGGCCCATCAATTGGATGCCTTCCACAAG
>JANONZ010000046.1:0-8066 GCA_031421095.1 Thermomicrobiales bacterium | reverse complement strand
CGGACGGCCTCCACCTCGGCCGGTGTATCGGTCGGGAACGAGTTGATGGCCACGATCGCCGGGACGCCGAACATCGTCACGTTCTCGATCTGCTTGGCCAGGTTTGCGGCACCCTGTCGGACCGCCTCGACGTTCTCCTCGAGGAGTGCCGGATCCAGCGGCTTGCCGGCGACGATCCTGCCGACCCCGCCGTGCATCTTGAGCGCCCGGATCGTGGCGACCACGACGGCCGCATCCGGCCTGAGGCCGGACGCCCGGCACTTGATGTCGAAGAACTTCTCGGCACCCATGTCGGCCCCGAAGCCGGCTTCGGTGACCACGATGTCGTTCGTCACCAGCGCCAACCGGTCCGCGATGATCGAGTTGTTGCCATGGGCGATGTTCGCGAACGGCCCCGCGTGGACGAAGGCCGGCCCACCCTCCAGCGTCTGGAGCAGGTTCGGCTTGATCGCGTCGCGCAGCAGGACGGTCATCGCGCCGGCGACACCCAGGTCCTGGGCCGTGATCGGGGTCCCGGACATCGACGTCGCCAACACGATCCGCCCGAGGCGCGCCCGCAGGTCCTGCAGGTCCGTGGCCAGGGCCAGCACCGCCATGACCTCTGAGCCGACCGTGATGATGAACTCCGTCTCGCGCGGGACCCCGTCCTCACGACCGCCCAGGCCGATGACGACGTGCCGAAGGGCACGGTCGGAGATGTCCATGACGCGCGGCCACAGGATCCCGTGTGGATCGATCCCCAGTGGATTCCTGTGGTGGAGGCTGTTGTCGAGGAACGCGCCGGCGAGGTTGTGGGCCGCCCCGATGGCGTGGACGTCACCGGTCAGGTGGAGGTTGAAATCCTCCATCGGGATGACCTGGCTGTAGCCACCGCCGGCTGCGCCGCCCTTGATCCCGAAGACCGGACCCAGCGATGGCTGGCGGATGTTGACGGCCGCCTTCTTGCCGATCGCGCACAGCCCCTGGGCGAGACCGACCGAGGTCGTCGACTTGCCCTCGCCGAGCGGGGTCGGGGTGATCGCCGTGACGACGACGTACCTGCCGCGCGGTCGTTCCAGCTCGAGGCGACGGATCGCCTCCAGCGTCACCTTGGCCTTCGTCGGCCCGTACAGCTCCAGTTCGCCATCGGCGATCCCGAGGTCGCGCGCGACATCGATGATCGGCCGGGGCGTGACACTTCGGGCGATGTCGAGATCGGATGGGAAACTCATCGGTCTCCTCGGGACAGGACTGGTCGGGCATCGGGGCTGGCGTCGGGGCTGGCGTCGACCCCGTCTGGCCCGTGGGGCGTCGAGTCGAGCGGGACGTTGCGCTCCGCGGCACGGATGAGGTGCGTGAGCAGGATCGCGTTGGTCAACGGGCCGACGCCGCCCGGCACCGGGGTGATCGCCGAGGCGACCCGCGACGCCGATTCGAAGTCCACGTCGCCCACGATCCGGCCGTCCACCAGGTTGATGCCGACATCGACAACGACCGCCCCGGGCTTGAGCATGTCGCCAGTCACAAGGCCGGGCCGACCTGCTGCCACCACCACGATGTCGGCGCGGGCGACCTTGCCGGCCAGGTCCGTCGTGCGCGTGTGGCAGACCGTGACCGTCGCATCCTCCTTCACGAGCATGAACGCGACGGGCATCCCGACGACGACGGAGCGCCCGATGACGACCGCATCGCGACCCTGGATCTCGATCCCGGAGCGTCGCAGGATCTCCACCGCGGCATGAGCGGTAGCAGGCAGGAACCCGCCATAGCCGAGTCGCAGGAGGCCGGCGTTGAGGGGATGGATGCCATCGATGTCCTTGGCCGGGTCGATGGCGTCGACGACCGCCCGCAGCCGGATCGTGGGGGGCAACGGCATCTGGACGATGACGCCATCGACGACCGGATCCTCGTTGAGCGCCCGGACCGCGGCCGCAACGCTCGCCTCGGTCGCCTCCCCCTCGAGCTCGACGAAGCCGGCGTCGATGCCGGCCTTGGCGCTGCCGCGCAGGATCCGCTCGAGGTAGACGGTGGATGGCGCGTCGCGGCCGACGAGGACGACCCGGAGCCCCGGCGCGCGCCCCCGAGTGGCCCGAAAGATCGCCACGTCCTCAGCGACCGCACGGCGGATCTCCTCGGCGATCGGACCGCCCTCCAGGAGGCGGGCGGTGGAGTCAGCCACGGATCAGGCGCGACCTGACGCGGGCATCGGGTCACGGGGCTCGGCGCTGCCAACGGCCTCGCGCGTCTCGTCGGCCAGTCGCTCCACCTCGTGCACGAGGCCACTCACCCGCGAGACCGTGGCCTCTTCGAAGTCCTGGTCGCCGACCGATGGCAGATTGACCAGGACGTTGGCAGCCGCACCACGGGCCGCCGCCTCGGCGAGGAGCGCGGCGACATTGAGGTCGCTGGATGCGTTGACGTTGCTTCGGCCCGCGAGGGCCTCGGCAACGCCGACCAGTTCCAGGCAGGCTTCCACGCACGCAAGTGGCACCTCGGCCGCGCCACGGGCTGCCGCGCGCAACGCTGCGGCTCGTTCCTCGCGCTGCGCATCGGTCTCGCGCGGCAGCTTCATGGCCGCCGAGAAGCCGGTGTAGGCTGCGGCGTCCTCGTCGGCCAGGATGAGGAAGCGATCAGCGAGGCGCGTCCCGGTCTCGTTCGCCCAGATCAGCATCGCGCCGTGCTGGGCGTACCTGGGGCGGCCGATCGACAGAGCGGCGACCATCGCGACGAGACTCGCACCAAGGCTGGCCGCCACCGCCGAGGCGCTGCCGCCACCCGGAGCCGGCTCCGCCGAGCCGAGTTCCGCGACGAAGTCCTCCAGCGTCAGATGGCGAAAGCTCGCTCTCTCCGATGTATCCATCGACCGATTGTACGGTTGTGGGTGTTTGTCGGTGACCCAGGTGCCGGAAACGGGGCGGGCGCGGTACCGGCGCGCCCGCCCCGCCGATGGGAACGGCGATCAGGCGGCTCGGCGGACGTGCTCGTCGAGGCCGGTGATGGTCCAGCGCCGCGAGCGATGCTGGAAGGTCAGGGATAGCCTCGCCCGCGGCGTATCGACCTCGAACAGTGTCCGCGGTCCGGTGATGACGGGATAAGCCGCCGCCTCCTCGCGGACGGCCGCAAGCCTGGTGATCTCGAGTCGCTCGGCGCCCCACGTGATCTCACGCGGACGACCGGTGAACCAGTCGGTCCGGACGTGGACCTGGACCGGCTCGACACGGATGAATGCCATGCTGGATGGCTCCTTTCCGGGGGGCTGGGTCGCCTGGTCTTGTCGTCCGGGGCACTCGTCCGACAGAACACCTGTTCCAATACAACGCCACACTAGACCGAACAGGTGTTCGATGTCAAGAGTCGTCGAACGGAATGTCGTCGACCTCCGTGACACCTTGGCTGTCACGAGCCAGCGCGGTCGCGTCCGAGGCATCCAGGTCGTCGGACGGGACGCCGCGCGCGCGACGATCCAGCGGATTTCGCGGGTCGCGCTCGAACGGCGCGGGCAGATCCGCACCCAGCAGGCGAGCGCGCGTGATCGTGCCTTCGCCGTAGCGCTGTCGGAGCGCATCCGCCGCCTCGACCGCCCTGCGCCGTCTCGGCTCAGTGGTCTCGAACAGGGCCAACTGCTCGCGCTCGCCCAGGTTGGACGCCGTGACGCCGAGCAGGCGGACCCTGATCCCACGGATCTCGGGGCGGACCAGTTCCAGCGCCGTCCTGAAGATCGGCTCGGTCAGGTCGGTCGGGTCGGTCAGCGTCCGCTGACGGCTGATCGTCCGGAATCCGTTGTCGCGGATCTTCACGGCCACGGTGCCCGCGCGGACACCAGCCGATCGGAGCCGGCCGGAGACACCCTCAGCCATCGCCAGGAGCGTGCGCTCGATGATTTCGGGATCGGTCGTATCGACCTCGAACGTGTGTTCGTGCCCGACGGACTTGGCGGGATCGCCATCGTGGACCGGGTCCAGATCGATCCCCCGCGCGCGCTCGATCAGCGAGGCGCCGTGCTTGCCGAACCGGCGGATGATGAGATCCGCCGGCAGCGCGGCCAGGTCCCCGATCGTCCGGACTGAGTACTCGGCCAGGGCGGCCGCAGTCTTCTCCCCGACGCCCCACAACCGACCGATCGGCAGCGGTGCCAGGAAGGCCGCCTCCTCGCCCGGCGGCACAACGACCAGCCCGTCCGGTTTGCGCAGGTCCGAGCCGACCTTGGCGACCAGCTTCGAGCTCGCCACCCCGACGGACGCGATCAGGCCGACCTCGTCGCGTGTGGCCGCCTTGATCCGTTGCGCGATCGCCAGGCCATCGCCGAACAACGCGGCGGAGGCGGTCACGTCCAGGAACGCCTCATCGATGGAGATGGGCTCCACCTGCGGACTGAAGCGCCGAAGGATCGCCATGACATCCCGGCTGGCAGCCTGGTAGCGCCGCCCGTCGACGGGCAGGAAGACCGCGTCCGGACAACGCCGGTACGCTTCGCGGAGCAACATCGCGGAGTGGATCCCGAACCGCCGAGCCTCGTAACTGGCCGCCGACACGACGCCCCGCGCGTCCTCGCCACCCGCCCCTCCGACCACCACCGGGCGGCCCCGCAACTCCGGCCGATCGCGCTGTTCGACCGCCGCGAAGAAGGCATCGAGGTCGACGTGGAGGATCGTTCGCGCGGCCATGCTCGCTATCATCGCCCCACGATGGGATCCCCTGCCGATACGGCCGCTGCATCCGACGCAGGGATCGAGCCGCTGCCCGGACGTGCTGTCCTCGCCCTGATCCTGGCCATCGTCGTCGGCGGCGCGCTGGCCTGGGCCGTCCCGTTGAGCGCGGTCGTCCTCATCTGGCCCCTGCTGTTCTTTGTTCCCGGCTGGGTCGTGGTCCGTCGGGTCGCCCCGGATCTGTCTGCCCCGGGGGCCGTCGGCGTCGCCCTCGTGGCGAGCACGTATGGGTCGGCCCACCTCGTCAACGTCGTCGCCCGGGTGGGTGGCTTCGGCGGTGGATCGATCATCCTCAGCGCGATCGTGCTGGCGCTTGTATGCGTCGTGTTCGCTCGGGTCCGCCACCGATGGCTCGCGCCCCTGGAACGCCCGACCGTCGCTCGGATCGCAGCGTCGGTGCGGACCGATGCGTCGGCCTGGATCGTGGCCGGCGCGGTCGGGCTTGTCGTGGCAGTCGTGCTAGCCGGCAACGGTTGGGTGCGGTCACCCGATGGCTGGGTCGCAGGCGGTTGGAACTGGAGCGATCTGCTCGTCCACGTGGCGATCGGCTCAAGCATCGCGGCCGGCAACTTCCCGCCCCAGGTCCCGTATTTCGCGGGTGAGCCGCTGACCTACCACTGGTTCGCCGACTTCCACGGTGCGATCGTCTCGAGTGTGGCGAGCGTCGACATCATCGGTGTCTATTTCGCCAGCAGCGCGCTGTTCGCGGGAGCCCTGGCCCTGCTCATCTGGGCACTCGCGGCACGCCTGACCGGAAGCCGCCGCGTGGCCGCCATCGCCGCGATCCTGGGCTGCCTCGGCGGCGGGATGGGCTGGCTGCGGTTGGTCGGCGACCTGACGGCCGGCGCGGGCAGTGTCGTGGACCTCGTCACCAACCACCCCTACGACAACACCTGGGCAGACGGATGGCCCTACTTCAAGGTCGCTTCCGTCCTGGGGACGGGATTACTGCCGCATCGAGCGACGACCCTCGGCCTGCCGGGGCTCGTGGCGGTCGTCCTGTTGATCGTCGCCTGCGTTGGACGGCGCCCGGCCGGAGTGCTGCTGGCCGGGATCCTGGCCGCCCTCCTCGCACCGTTCCAGTTCTTCGCCTTCCCGGCGACCTATCTCATCGTGGGGTTGTACGTCCTGTCGACAGGAGCCTGGCGAGCCCGGACCGTTGGCCGGGATGCCCTCCTGTTCCTGGCACCGGTCGGCCTGGCCGCCCCGTTCATCCTGGAGTCGGTCTTCCGCCAGCGCGACAGCGGCGCCTTCCGATTCGTCACCGGCTGGGGCGAGGCCCGGTTCGAGGACGGGCCGGCAGCCGTCGCGTTCTTCTACCTGACGAACCTCGGGATCCCGTTCGTGCTGGCGATCGTGGCCGCCATCGTCTCGCGCAGACTGCCCGGCCGAGGCTTCCTGGTCGCCTGGATGGTGGCGCTCTTCCTGGTGCCGAACCTTGTCCTCGCGAGTTCGGTCGAATTCGATATGAACAAGTACTTCCAGATCATGTGGATGGCCGTCGCGATCCTGGCCGCCTGGCTCATCCACCGCTGGCCGCGCACCGCGATAGCGGCCGTGCTGCTCGTGGCCGCCCTGTCGCCCGCCCTCGTCGCCGTTTGGCACATGCGCAGCCCAACGGTCGCGCTCTCCCTGTCCCAGGAAACAGCCGCTCGCTGGATCGCGGGACATACCCCGCTGCGCACCGTCTTCGTGACCGACGCATACATCAACAGCCCAGTCGATCTGGGCGGCCGGCTGCGAGTCTCGACGTTCGGGCCGTACGTCTCGAACCTGGGCTACGACCCCGCACCACGCGAGGCGGATATCCGGGCGATCTATTGCGACGGACCCGATGTGGCGGTCGCGCGCATGGCTCGCTACGGCGCGACCTATGTCCTGTCCAGCGGCGGCTTGCTGGACTGCGCCGGCCATGACCCGACCGACTTCGAGACGAGCGGACGGTTCAGGACGGTGTTCCGCGACGCAGCGGTCGCCGTCTGGCAGCTGATCGTGCCGTGAGCGATCTTCAGAATGCCCAGTGGCCGATGACGAACAGGGTCAAGCACACGCCGAACAGGAGGGTCGACCCCGCCAGGAGCGGCGGGCCGAGCCACGGGATGCGTCCGATCCGGCCCGCCGCCATGAAGATCGGGAAGACCCCCATCAGGTAGCGCGGGACGCTGATCGGCCAACTCAGGGACGCGAAGCTCAGCAGGCTCAAGATCGTGTAGACCGCATACGACGGCCGGCTGCCGCGTCCGAAGATCGTCCAGAGGGCGACCACAAGCAAGATCACGAGGGCAGCGAGCGGCGCGAAGTAGACGGTCGCCCAGAACTCCGTCGGCTGGAAGGCGATGGCGCCGTTGACGATGTTCGGGATGGCGACCCACGGCACTGCCATCGACACGTGAAAGACCGTGTTCTGGATCCCGATGAAGTAGAGCGGGTCGCCGAAGGTCGCGAAGTTGATCCACAGGTAGATGAGCGGGCCGCCCGCCGCCAGGAGTAGCGCCGCCGCGTCGCGATCGATCCGTCGCTTCGACAGCCAGTACTCCACGATGAGCGCCGGGAGCAGGAATGCGCCCTGGATGCGGGTCGCACCGGCGAACAGCGCGAACAGGCCGGCGGCCGGCCACCGGCCCTGACGCGCCATCACGAACGACCAGACCGTGAAGGCCAGGAATGGCGCCTCTGAGTACGGGGCGATCAGGGTGAACGCGGTCGGGAACAGGCTCATGAACAGGACCGCCGCACGCCCGCTCTCGCGGCCCTCATCGAAACGCACGAGCCGGTACAGGCCGATCGCCGCGGCCAGGGTCGAGATGAACGCGATGATCATGCCGGCGACCAACGGCTCGGTCACCAGGGAGCCCAGTGCGATGAGGGCCGGGAGGGCCGGGAAGAGGACGATCCGAGCCGGGTCTGCGGGCGGACCGTAACCCAGGCGGGCTAGCTCGAAGAAATGCGGAGCGTCCCAACGATCCCAGATCTCGAGCAGCGAGCCGCGCGGCAGCGCGTCGCCGCGAAAGATGACGACGGCTGCGACGCCGAAGAGAAGGATGACGACCCGCAGCAGGACGGTCGGGACGATCGCGTCGAGCCAGACGGGATCGCGCACGATGGCCCGCAGACGCGTCGTCGGCCCTGCGCGGCGCGGAGGTTGATCGAGTTCTGGTTCCGTGGCGGCCTCGGGCCCTGGGAAGGCCGGGCGGCCGTTCGAATCGCCGAGCGCCACGCCGTCGTCGAGCGCCACGCCGCGCTGACTAGCCCTTGGGCTCGACGATGATCGTGACCTCGGCGGTCATGCCCGTGAAGACCTTGATGGCCACCTTGTAGGTGCCGAGGGTCTTGAGCGGATCCACGAGATCGATCTTGTGGCGATCGACGACGATGCCGCGG
>JANONZ010000045.1:0-2082 GCA_031421095.1 Thermomicrobiales bacterium | reverse complement strand
CGGCCGATCACCTTGTCGCGCTCCGGCTCGCCCCGATCGACGTGGTACTGGCGCGCCATCTTGAGGGCCACCTCGATGGCCTCCGATCCGCCACTCGCGAAATGGATCCAGTCCAGGTCGCCGGGCGTCAGGTCGGCGATGCCGCCGGCCAGCTTGATCGATGGTTCGTTGGAGAAGACGTTGCCGGCGTTGTAGGGGAGCCGGGCCGCCTGGGTGGCCATGGCCTCGGCCACTTCGGTTCGGCCGTAGCCGATGTTGACAACGCCCAGACCAGCGACCGCGTCGAAGTAGCGGTTGCCGTCGACGTCCCAGACATAGACGTGATCGGCATGATCGAGGACCGGGTACGCCCGGGCCGGATCCAGCGTGAAGAGATGGCCTGAATCGGTCGTGGCCGACGACGCCTGCCCGCTCACTTGCCGAACCCGATCAAGGCGTCCTTCGCCGGGATCGGCGTGCCATGCCGTCCGGAGCGCTGCATCTCGTCGTAGGCAGCATCGATGCGCTTGAAGAGCGCGCCGGGCCGGCCGTCCCCGATCAGTGCGCCATCGACCTTGGTGACCGGCACCAGGCCCGCAGCCGTGCTGGTCAGGAAGATCTCGTCGGCCACGAACAGGTCGAACGGTGCAAGGCTCTTGATGGCCGTCGGGATGCCACCTTCGCCGCAGATCTGGAGGACCGTTTCGCGCGTGATCCCCTCGAGGATCCCGCGGTCGGGGGTGATCACGACGCCGTCGCGGACTGCGAACAGGTTGTAGCCCGGCGCCTCGCAGACGTAGCCTTCCTCGTCGGTGAGGAGTGCCTCGTCGGCATTGGCGTTGATGGCCTCGAACTTGGCCAGGACCAGGTTCAGGTAGTTGAGGTTCTTGACGCGCGGGTCCAGGGCCGCATGGCCGACGCGCTGGATCGAGGTGAGCTTGGTCGAGAGGCCGGTCTCTCGCTTGCCCGCGCCCGCGAGCGACAGGTAGGGCCGCGCGAACACGATCAGGGTCGGGGTCGTGCCGCGCGGGTCGAGCAGCGGCTCCGGGCCGACGCCGCGGGTCGCCACGATCTTGATGTAGGCGTCGCGAAGGTCGTTGGCGGCGACCGTGTCGATGACCAGCTGTGCAAGGTCAGCCTCCGGGATGGCCAGCGTCATTCGGGTGGCCCGCAGCGATCGGCTGAAGCGCTCGAGATGCTCGCGCAGCTTGAAGATGTAGCCGTACGTGGCGAACATCGTGTCGAAGACGCCGTCGCCGTAGAGCAGGCCGTGATCGAAGACCGAGACCATGGCCTGGTCCGTCGGCTTGAACTCGCCGTTGACATACACGACGCCCGCCCGGCCGGTCGTGGAAGCCGCGGATGCAGCCGCTGCCGATGCACTTGCCGCGCTGACTGCCGGCGGATGGGTCTCTTCGCGGATCGACATCAGTTGCTCCGTTCCGTGGGTGAGGCGACACGGATGCCCGCCTCCTGTTCCAGAAGCGTCACGAGCGCGGCATGATCGAGGTCGCCGCCGCCCTGCTCCACGAGGGACTCCAGCGCCTTGGCGACGACGTCGAAGGCGGGCATCGGCGAGCCGAGCGTGCGCCCCAGTCTTTGGATGATCCGGGCGTCCTTGAGGTGCAGGCGCGAACGCGCGCCCGGCCGAAGATCGCCGTCGAGCATGCGCTGCCCGTGCAGCTCGAGGACTCGACTGGCCGCAAAGCCGCCGAGCAAGGCCTCGCGCACACGCCCGGGATCCGCACCCGCCTTAGCCGCCAGGACGAGTGCTTCGCCCACGGCCTGGATGGTGGCAGCCACGATGAGCTGGTTGGCGGCCTTGGCGATCTGGCCGGAACCGCTGTCGCCGATGTGGACGATTCGGGAACCCATGGCCGCGAGCACAGGTCGGGCCCGTTCCAGGGCATCGGCCGCGCCGCCCACCATGATCGACAGGCTGGCCGCGATGGCCCCGGCCTCGCCGCCTGAGACGGGCGCGTCCAGGAAGCCGACGCCATGCTCGGCCAGGCGGGCCGCCCAGTCGCGGGCCAGCAGCGGATCGCCGGTGCTCATGTCGACCACGACCGCACCGGGCCGGAGGCCCTCAAGGAGACCCCCGGC
>JANONZ010000044.1:0-7867 GCA_031421095.1 Thermomicrobiales bacterium | reverse complement strand
GGGGGTGCCGTCCTTCATCGTCACCCTGGGCGGGCTCCTCATCTGGGCCGGCCTCGCCTTCCAGGAGGCGTCCGGCCGGACGATCTCGCCCCTGGACTCCACGTTCCAGCTGCTCGGCGGCGGCCCGATCGGCTCGATCGGCGAGCTGGCCAGCTGGGTGGTCGGGATCCTCGCCTGCGTCGGGATCGTCTATACGCTCATCGCCAGCCGGCGCAGACGACGGCGCTACGGCTTCCCGGTCCGGCCGATGGGGGCGGAGGTGACCGTGCTGGTCCTCGGCTGCGCCGCAGTCCTCGGTGCGGTATGGGTCGCGAACAGCTACCCCTGGCCGGAGGCACTCGCCCTTCAGTACGGCAAGGGCCCGAACACCCCGGTCGGCATCGCCAACCCGGTCCTGATCGCCATCGTGGTCGCCATGGTCATGACGATCATCGCCACCCGTCGGCGCTTCGGGCGCTACGTGTTCGCGATCGGCGGCAACCCTGAGGCGGCCGAGCTGGGCGGCATCAACACCCGTCGGACGATCATGCTGACCTTCGTCATCATGTCGACCCTGGCCGCCGCCAGCGGGGCCGTCCTGAGCGCCCGGCTCAACGCCGGCGTGGTCGGCCTCGGGACGCAGAGCGAGCTCTACGTTATCGCCGCGGCCGTCATCGGCGGGACCTCGTTCGCCGGTGGAATCGGGACGATCCCGGGCGCCGTCCTCGGCGCGGTCGTGATGCAGTCTCTCCAGTCGGGCATGGTCCTGATGAGGGTCGACTCGCCGATCCAGGACATCGTCGTGGGCATCGTGCTGGTCGCCGCGGTCGGCACGGACGCGGCGATCCGCCGGCGGGCGCGATGAGCGGATGGGCGAACGACCATGAGCATGACTGAACTCTCGATCCCCGCCGCGACCACCGCCCCGGCGAAGCGGGTCCCGCTGGTCGAGATGCGCAACATGCGAATCTCCTTCGGCGGCGTCCACGCCGTCGACGGCGTGACCGTGGATCTGTATCCCGGCGAGGTCGTAGGCCTCGTCGGCGGGAACGGCGCCGGCAAGTCCACCCTGATCCGTGCCCTGTCCGGCGCCCGCCCGGCGGATGCCGGGGAGATCAGGATCAACGGCGAGCTGGTCTCCATCAACAATCCCCGGGACGCCAAGGGATACGGGATCGAGACGATCTACCAGACGCTGGCCCTCGCGGACAACGTCGACGCCGCGTCCAACATGTTCCTCGGGCGAGAGCTGACGACCCGCTTCGGCTCGCTGGACGACGCCGGGATGGAGTCCGCGACCCGCAAGGTGATGGGCCGACTCAATCCGAAGTTCAAGAACTTCAAGACCCCGGTGAAGTCCCTTTCGGGCGGCCAGCGCCAGTCGGTGGCCATCGCCCGGGCGGTCCATTTCAACGCGAAGATCCTGATCATGGACGAGCCGACAGCGGCCCTCGGCCCCGCGGAGACGGCGCAGGTGCACGAGCTTGTCACCCAGCTCAAGGCCGAGGGCATCGGGATCTTCCTGATCAGCCACGACATCCACGACGTCTTCGACCTCGCCGACCGGATCAGCGTGATGCTCCAGGGCAAACTCGTCGGCACGGTCGACAAGACCAAGGTGACGAAGGACGAGGTCCTCGCGATGATCATCATCGGGAAGCTGCCCGGCGAGGTCACCCGCACAGAGCTGGCCGAGCTCCACGGCTGATCGCCTGGGCGGGTCGGGCCTACATCCGGTGAAAGGTCGGCGCCAGCGCCGGATACAGCTCGCGGTAGATCGCGTGAGCGTCGCGATACGCCTCGATATCGGGGCCGGGTGACGCCACGGGCGTGGCCGTGACCAGCGCCGCTGAGGCCGCCTCGACACTGGGATACCAGCCGGCGCCCACCGCGGCCAGGACCCCGGCGCCGTAGGCCGCGCCCTCCGACGTACTGACGGTGGCGATCTCCGCGCCGAGCACGTCTGCCAGGATCTGCCGCCAGAGCGGACTCTCGGTGCCGCCGCCTGACGCCCGGATCTGGTCCGGGACCGGAGTCCCGGCCTCGATCATCAGGTCGAGGCCATCGCGCAGTCCGAATGCCACCCCCTCGAGGACCGCCCGGGTGAGGTGGCGCAGGTCGTGGGTCAGGGTGAGCCCCACGAACGCGCCACGGGCGAGCGGATCGGGGTGCGGGCTGCGCTCGCCGGACAGGTAGGGCAGGAAAAGGAGTCCCCCGCTGCCGGCCGGGACCTCGGCGGCAGCATCGACCAGGTCGCCGAACTCGACCCCCGGGACGATGGCGTCGCGGAACCAGCGCAGGCTGCCGCCCGCTGAGAGCATCACCGACATCAGGTGCCACCGCCCGGGGACCGCGTGGCAGAAGGCGTGGACTCGGCCGTGGGGCTCGTACAAGGGCCGATCGGTCGTCGCGAAGACCACGCCGGACGTCCCCAGAGACAACGCCATCGTTCCCACGGTGACCGCCCCGACGCCGACGGCATTCGCCGACTGGTCGCCGCCGCCGGCAACGACCGGCGTCCCCGCCCGGAGACCGGTCGCGGTGGCGGCTTCGGGCGTCACGTTGCCCGTGATCTCCGGTCCCTCCCAGGTGGGTGGCATCCACGCCCGCTCGATCCTGAGGACGTCGAGGACCTCCGCCGACCAGTCGCGGGCGGCGAGGTCGAACAGCAGCGTCCCAGCGCCGTCCGCCTTGTCGAGGGCGTACTCGCCGGTCAACCGCAGCCGGAGGTAGTCCTTCGGGAGCAGCACGTGGGCGATCCGCCGCCAGACGTCCGGCTCGTGGTCGCGGACCCAGACGAGCTTCGGCGCGGTGAACCCCGTGAGAGCATCGTTGCCGGTGATCGCGATGAGCCGTTCCGGGCCAAGCGCGTCGCGGATCGCGTCACACTCGGCCGCCGTCCGCTGGTCGTTCCAGAGGATCGCCGGCCGGAGAACGTCGCCGGCGGCGTCAAGGAGAACGGCCCCGTGCATCTGGCCCGTGAGCCCGATCGCGTCGACATCGTCGGCTGGGACACCGGTGGTCGCGAGGACCGAACGGATCGCATCGACCGCACCGTCCCACCAGAGCTCCGGATCCTGCTCGCTCCAGAGCGGCCGGGGGACGCTGAACCCGTACGCCGACGCACCGACCCCGACGACGGCCCCCGACTCGTCGATCAGGACGGCCTTGGTGGCCGTGGTCGAGACGTCGATCCCGAGGACGTGGCCCATGGCGTCAGCGCGGTGCCGCTCTCGGTCCCTTACCGCCGGTCCACGGCCCAGATGTGCTGGTTGACCACGTTCTCGAGCAGCTCCTGCCGGCCCGAGACCGGTCGCGGGTCGATCTCGCCGATGCCGACTCGCCCGGCGAGCACCTCCAGCGGGATATCGCCGGACAGGATCTGTCGGCCGAGGTCGCCGGCCCAGCCCGCGTAGCGTTCCTCACGCAGTCGTTCGAGGACCCCTTGCTGGACCATCTCGGCGGCCACGAGGAGTGCCCGCGCGAGTGTGTCGATCCCACCGATATGGGCGTGGAAGAGGTCCATCCGATCCATGCTCTGCCGACGCAGCTTGGTGTCGAAGTTGACCCCACCCGTGGTGAACCCGCCCGCCCGGACGATCTCGTAGACCGCCAGCGAGAGCTCGTCCACGGAGTTCGGGAACTGGTCCGTATCCCAGCCGTTCTGATAGTCGCCCCGGTTGGCGTCCACGCTGCCGAAGATCCCGTTGGCGATCGCGTAGGCGACCTCGTGATGGAAGCTATGCCCGGCCAGCGTGGCGTGGTTGACCTCGAGGTTCACCCGGTACTCGCCCTCGAGACCATGGCGACCGAGGAAGCCGTGAACGGTCGCGCTGTCGTAGTCGTACTGGTGCTTGGTCGGCTCCTGGGGCTTCGGCTCGATCAGAAGCATCCCCTTGAAGCCGATCTTGTGCTTATGCTCGGCCACCATTGTCAGGAATCGCGCGAACTGTGCCTCCTCGCGGGCGAGGTCTGTGTTGAGCAGAGTCTCGTAACCCTCCCGGCCGCCCCACAGGACGTAGTTCGCTCCGCCGAGCCGCTGGGTCGCCTCAAGCATCGCCTTGACCTGGGCGGCCGCGTAGGCGAACACCTCCGGGTCGGGGTTGGTCGCGGCACCGGCCGTGTAGCGGGGGTGGCTGAAGAGGTTGGCAGTCCCCCACAGGAGCTTCACGCCGGTCCGGGCCATGTGGGCCGCGGCGTGGTCGATCATCGCCTCCAGGTTCGCCCGCGATTCCGCGAACGTCCGACCCTCCGGGGCGATGTCGCGATCGTGGAAGCAGTAGAACGGCACGCCCAGCTTGGCGAGGAACTCGAAGGCGGCGTCGAGCTTCGCCTGCGCCGCGATCATCGGGTCGAGGCGGGGGTCGAGCCAAGGCCGGTCGAAGGTTCCTGAACCGAAGACATCCGAGCCGGGCCAGTTGAACGAGTGCCACAGACAGGCGGCGATCCGGAGGTGATCCTCCATCCGCTTGCCGAGCACAAGCCGATCCGGCTCGTAGACCTTGAACGAAAGTGGCTCTGCCGAATCGATCCCGCCGAACGGGATCCGCTCCGGGACGTTGGGGAAGAAGCCTTCGATCACTACCCGATCCTCCCTGCGCCTGCTCGGGACCGGTCATACCAGACGACCCGCGGTTCGTTGTGCGAGCTTATCACTTGCACTGGCGCTGTCCGTGACGAGTCGGCCTGGGACGAGGCTGCGGGCGATCGGCCCGAACCGATCCCCGGCGTCCGGGGAGCGCCGGTAGAAGATCCACTGGCCGCGCCGCTCCGAGGTCACGATGCCGCCCTCCCGCGGGACGCGCAGGTGGTGCGAGACGGTCGGCTGCGCCACATCGCAGGTCGCCGTGAAGTCGCACGCGCAGGTCTCCACGTCGGCGGCGAGCTGGCGGACGATCGCCAGACGGGCCGGGTCGGCGAGGACTACGTGTCCGGCCGGTTCGGTTGAATCAGGGGAGCCAAGATGACAGAACGGCCCGCCCGAGGGACACTGCGCTGGATGCACCGATCGCACGACTCGTGAGCACTGCCGACCCCGGACCGCAGCGTCCCAGCACGCTGGCCCCGCGTGAGGCGCTGGACCGCGAGGAGGACCTCATCCGGGACGGCGAACGCATCCACCTGTTCATCCCGCCCGCCCTTCGTGAGCGTAGCGAACGAGTACAGGCCGCCACGACATGACGGAGCTCTACCTGCTGCGCCATGCGCATGCCGGCGATCCCGTGACATGGGACGGCGACGACGACCAACGACCCCTCTCGGACAAGGGTGAGAAGCAGGCCGACCGGCTCGGGCGATTCCTGTCCGGGGTCGGCTTCCGGCCCGACGCGATCATCACGTCGCCCAAGCTCCGGGCAGCGCAGACCGCGGAGATCGTCGCGTCACACCTCGGCCTGCCATTCGGGATGGATACCCGGCTGGCCGGCGCGCTCAGCATCGGAGCGGTGGAGGCGTTGCTGCGTGACGCCGGCGACCCCGCGCGACCCGTGCTCGTCGGCCACGATCCGGACTTCAGCGAGCTCGTCGTGGACCTGTGCGAGACGACCCGCGTCCCGCTCCGCAAGGGCGTCCTTGTCCGGATCGATGCGGATCGCCCTCTGCAACCCGGCGGCGGAACGCTGCGCTGGCTCGTGCCCCCAGACCTCCTCAAGCCCGAACGGTAGAGCGCTATGCGCTGGGTGGGACCGTGCCAGCACTTCTCGTCCTGGTGGCTCAGCGATGAGGCGCCTCAGGCCTTGACGATGGGTGACGGTCGGAACCCCTCATCAGGCCGATGCCGCGCCAGCAGGTCGCCGACCGTCACGAGACCCCCGGGCACCAGACTCCGTGCGATCGTTCCCAGCCGGTCCGCGGTCGCGGGGTCCAGGCGGTAGAAGATCCACTGACCGCGTCGCTTGGAGGTCACGATGCCGGCCTCGCGCAGGACTCTCAGATGATGGGAGACCGTGGGCTGGCCAACGTTGCTGGACTCGCTGAAGTCGCAAGCGCAGGTCTCCACGTCGGCAGCGAGCCGGCGGACGATGGCCAATCGGGTCGGATCGGCGAGCGCGGCGAGCAGGCGGACCTCGGGATCGAGGCTGGTGGTTCGGATCTTCCGCATAGGCACAGCATATCGGCCGACTTCGATATGGACAAGGTTCAACAGGACCGTTATATTGACGTCCATCGATACGGCAGCGCGAGGGACCCGCATGACGCCCACCGACCAGACAACCGGCGATGCGATCGTCGACGAGGTCCGCGCTCGCTACGCGGATGCCGCCCGCGCCGTGCTCGATGGCGACCCGCGGCCATCAACGGCCGACGCTCTCTGTCGCAGCCCGTCGGGCGAGGCCGTCTTCGGGGAGATCCTCTACGACGAAGTCGATCGTGCCGTGCTGCCTGACGGGGCGTTGCTGGCCAGCCTCGGTTGCGGCAATCCGACGGCGGTCGCCGAGCTGCGTGAGGGGGAGATCGTCCTGGACCTCGGCTCCGGCGGCGGCATCGACGTCCTCCTCTCGGCCCGCCGCGTCGGCTCTACCGGCTTCGCGCACGGCCTGGATATGACCGATGAGATGCTGGAGTTGGCGCGCCGTAACGCGGCCGAGGCGGGCGCCACGAACGTCGCGTTCCACAAAGGCCGGATGGAGGCGATCCCGCTGGCCGATGGGTCGATCGACGTCGTCATCAGCAACTGCGTCATCAACCTGTCGATCGACAAGGCGGCGGTCATGGCCGAGATCGCCCGGGTCCTCCGACCGGGAGGCCGACTGGGCGTGAGCGACGTCGTCGCCGACGACGAGCTCAGTCCGGCACAGCGCGCCGAACGTGGCAGCTTCGCAGGTTGCATCGCCGGAGCGCTGTCTTTCGCCGAGTATCGGAGCGGACTCGAAGGGGTGGGCCTGACCGACATCGACATCAGCCCGACGCACACCGTCGGCGATGGTCTCCATGGCGCCATCGTCCGCGCCACCAAGCCCGTCGGCTGGTCGGCGGGATCGATCCGCCCGATCACCCTGCCGGTCCCGGTCGCCGGATTGGCGGTCATCGCGGACGCCTCGTGCTGCGGCGGGACTGGCTGCTGCTGAGGGCCGCGAAGCAGGCTAGCTGTCGAGGGCCGCAGCCTCCACGCAGACGGCCACCACGCCAAGGCGAGCGAGCCGGTCGAAGGTCGACCGTCGCCGAACGGTCCAGGCGGCGACATCCAGGCCCGCGGCCCTGGCGCGGGAGACGGATCCACGATCCAGGGCTCGCCACTCGACGGCCACGCCGCGACACCCGAGCGCGACGGCGCGGGTGACGACCTCCGCGTCCAGTGTCTCGGTGTTCAACCAACGGGGCCACGCGGGGGCCTTGCGTGCGACAGTCTCAAGCGCCTGTGGCTCGAACGAGGAGACCACCGCGCGGGACAGATCCGGGCCACGGCCGGCGGCCAGGACCTCGACGACGGCAGGGCCGGGATCGCCCTTGAGTTCGACGTCGAGGAATGGCCGCCGGCCGATCAGCTTCAGGACGTCAGCGAGGGTCGGCACGCCGCGCTCCGCGAGCGACGCGGACGACATGCCATCAACCCGTTCAGGCCTGCCGTGGAGGCGGGCGAGCGTCTCGTCGTGGTAGATGACGAGCACCCCGTCGGCCGCGGGCCGGACGTCGAACTCAAGGCCGTCGCATGCCGGGATGGCCAGCGCGGCAGCGAACGCGGCGAGGGTATTCTCGGGGGCTCGCCGCCAGTCCCCGCGGTGAGCCAGCCGGAGCGTGCGCTCGCCCACTCCCCTACCCGAGCTCAAGGTGGGCGGCGATGCCCAGATGATCGCTGGGATAGAGGGTCGGATCTTCCGGGTGCGGGCGATCGAAGACGAGTCGCGCATCGACGACCCGGACGGCACCGCGGACCCAGATGTAGTCGAGG
>JANONZ010000043.1:0-3059 GCA_031421095.1 Thermomicrobiales bacterium | reverse complement strand
CGCGACCGCGTCGACCGCGACAGCCAGCTCGTAGGTGGGCGTGAGCGCGCCCGCGTACACGAGGCGGACCGTTCCGTCGGCGGCGAAGGCGCGCTCCGGTTGGACGGTCGGATCGAATCGAGCCAGCGAGGGCGTGTTCAGGAGGACCGTGATCTTCTCCGGCGCGACCCCAAGTCCGACCAGACGAGCGGCCAAGGCATCGTTGACCGTGATCGCCGCGGTCGCGGCGGCGATCGAAAGCCGCTCCTGCAGGACCAGCAGGCGCTGGACGATCGGGTTGGACGCCTTCGGGAAGCGCATCCGGAAGAACTCCGGCATCGCCTCGTGGAGGTCGATGACCAGCGGGACGCCAATGAGTCGCAGCGGCAGGCCGGCGAAGACGAGGAAATCTGGCAGCGTATGGACTTCCACCAACCCGAAACGTTGCCGCCGATGGGCGCGCGTCACCGCCCAGCCCGATCTGACGAGGAACGCGAGGTACTCCCGCAGGTACGTCATGAGCCCTGCACCCTGGTGGCGCTGGACGTCCAGCCGGTGGACCCGGACACCCTCTACCGTGCCCTCGGGCGGATCCTCCGGTCGGCGGAGTGCGAAGACCTCCACCGGCCAGCCGCGAGCCACGAGCGACTCCGCCTCGCGCCGGACGCGGGGATCCTCCTCGTAATAGGCATGGACGATCATGCAGACCGGGCGCCGCGCGATCGGTCGCGAGCCCGCGGGTTGCGGCGAGGTCACGGCCGCGGACCAGTCGCGCCCGAGACTGACGGATCCCCGTCGGCCGCGGCGTTCGTCGGATCCCCGTCGGCATCCCACCGATCGACGAGACCGCGGAGGGTCGTGGGGGCAAGCCGGACGCGGTCTCCCAGCAGAGGTCCGACGATCGCGACATCGTCGGCGTCCATCGGCAGGATCTCGACGATGGCGTCGGAGGGTAGTGCGGCCATCGCCGCCCGCACAGCGTCCTGTTGCGACGTCCTGGCCATCCCCAGGCGCGACAGTGCAAGCGCTCGCAGCTTTCGCGACCGGATCGGGTGGCGCAGTCTGCGCACGATGCGAACGAGCAGCGGACGCGGCGGATAGGGTCCTCCGGCGCGTACCTGGGCCGCCCGGAAGTCGGCCGGCGGGTCGGCCGCGAAGACGGTCGCCGCAAGCAGCGCGTCCTCGGCCGTGCCCGTGGCTGCGACCAGGGTCACGACGCTGAGCGCAGCGCGCATCTCCGGCGGAAGGTCCCTCAAGCGATGTGCCAGCGAGGGACGACGCAGGCCGACCACGATCGGCAGGCGGTGCCGGACGGGGATCCGCGTCGGATCCGTCGACGGGTGACGCCATTCGGGCATCACCGCCCTGGTCGCGGTGGCCGCCGCTGCGACCGGCTCACCTTCCAGGAGAGACCGGTACAGCTCGAGGATCCGCCCGGCGACCGCCGGCGCCGCGTAACGCGACTCGGCATGAGCGCGGAGCCGCGCTGGGTCGAAGTCCGTCCGGCGCGCGAGCGTTCGCAGGATGGCGTCGGCGAGCCCGGCTGCAGTGGCCGACCCGGCGATCTCCCCGAAGGTGCCACTCGCCCCGAGGATCTCGTCGACCCCGCCGGACGGTGCGGCAGCCACCGGCAGACCGCTGGCCAGTGCCTCGACCGCGACGACACCGAACGTCTCTCTGGGGCTCGGGTGGACGAAGACCGCCGCCCGGGCCATCGCGGCAGCCACCGCCACCCGGTCGGCCGGCGGTTCGAGGCTGATCGCATCCTCCACTCCGAGCTCCCTGGCCAGCGCCCGGAGCCGGTCGTCCTCGCCCTCACCGCGAGCGGGACCGATCATCCGCAGTCGGAGACCGGGCCTCTCGCCCCGAGCGATCCGCAGTGCGCCGAGCAGCTCGTCCATCCCCTTGCTCGCCTGGCGGGAGCCCACCCACAGAAGTTCATCGGGATCGCGCGCGTCCGGGCCGGTCAGATGGAAGGACGCCACATCCACGGCGTTCGGGATCACCTCCACATCCGCCTCCGGGAGGCCGAGCAGACCGGTGAGCTGCCGGGCGAGCACGGCACTGACGGCCACCACCCGCCGACGAGGGCCGAACAGCGAGCGGTAGGCCGCGCGGGCTCGCTCCGACTCGAGACGTCGAAGAAGGCCGCTCTCGTGCTCGGTGACGACGAGGGGAACCTCCAGCCGCTCGGCGAGACGAGCTGCGGAGACGCCGTCAGGCAATCCGGTGTGAGCGTGGACGATGTCGATCGGCCAGGTGCGGGCCAGCGCGACACCGATGGGTACCACCGCCCGAGCCTGGAGCTCGGCGATCTCGGCCGGCTCGCGCCCGGCGCCCGGTCCGGTCGGGATGGGGGCTGGGATGCGCACGACGGGAACACCTGCAGCGCCCCAGCTCCGTGGGACCGCGAGTGACGGTCGCGCGGCGACCGCCTGAACCCAGGGCATGATCGTATCGGCGCCGCTCAGATCCCCATCGCCGGCCGACTGGAACAGCGTGGCCTCGGGCGAGACGACGATGAGCCGCACACCGATGGCGGCCAGGGCTGCGACCTGGTCGGCCACGAAGATCCCGCGACCTGGCTGGTCATGGGATGGGTACCAGCGGGCCACGACGAGCACGTTGATCGGCATCATCGGTGATTATCACCGCGTCGGCGACTCCGGACATGGGCGGGGAGAGATGCTACGCTTCGCCCGCTCATGGACACGATTCAGGACGTCCCGGCCTCGTCCCGCACCCTGGCGGCCAGGCCGGCGCCCATCAGGCTTGTCGGCCTGGCGATCGGGGAGATCCGCTCGCGGCGACGACTGATCGGCTACCTCGCCCGGGCCGACATGAAGAAGAAGGGTGCGGACACCCTCTTCGGCAACGTCTGGTGGGTCCTCGATCCGCTGCTGCAGATGGGGGTCTACGTGATCCTCGTCACGGTCATCTTCCAGCGGATCCTGCCGGCGTATCCGTTGTTCATCTTCGCGGCGATCCTGCCCTGGAAATGGTTCACCACGTCGATGAGCGACGCCATCACCTCGGTCAGCGGCCAGGAGCGGTTGATCAAGCAGATCCAATTCCCCAAG
>JANONZ010000042.1:0-4222 GCA_031421095.1 Thermomicrobiales bacterium | reverse complement strand
TACTGGTAGGCGAGAGAGGGGTCGAACCTCCACGCCGCTCACGCGGCACCGGCTCCTAAGGCCGGCGCGTCTGCCATTCCGCCACTCGCCCGTCCCCGGAGTCTAGCGCGGCGATCAGCTGCCGGGAATGGCGCTCTTCGTGCCCGGATCGGACGTGCCGCGCTCGGACTGCCCACTGGGGGTCGTCCCGCCCAGTCGCGAAGTCGGCGAACTCGGCGCTGCCGGCGAACTCGGCGCTGCCGGCCCGGACCTCGCCGCGTCGCTGTCGGACCCTGCGCGCTGTCGCTCCCCTCGGGCCCTGACCTGGGCGAGCCGAGCCTGGAAGCCCTGCTCGTCGGTCCGGAACAGCCAGCTCGAAGCCATCTTCCCGCCGGTCAGGACGAACGGGCGCGCGGCCCCGAGCAACAGTGTCCGCAGCCCCGATCGATCCTTCCTTGCCTGCTTCGCGTACGACGCGAAGTCACGCTCGAGCGCACCGCGGACCTTGTCGCCGTCACCACCCAGTTTCCGCAAGGTCTTGTCGATCTCCTTGGGCAACATCGACCTGGGCATCGCTGCGGACGGGCCGCGGACGACACGCCGGACGCCTCTCCACAAGCGCGTGGGCCCACCGGCGACCAGGAATCCGGCCCCACCGACGATCGCCGCGGCCTTGGCCGGACTGCGGCGGATCTTCGCCGGTACGTCGAACGCGGCGCGGGCGGAGGCCTCCAGGTTCTCCAGCTCCTCGCCCAAGGTCGCGCGAGCCGCTAGGACCCGATCCCGGGCGGCATCCGTTTCTTTAGCCACTCGACCGTCTCCTTGCTGGTCTCGATGGTTTGCGTTGGATAGAAGCGTGTTCTGAGGGCTTCGACGTCGATCCCGGCCCGTGCCACATCGACGCCCATGACCGCGATCCAGGTGAGCCACCCGACCGCGATCCCCAGGGCCGCACCGATCTGAGGCCCGTGGGTGATGGCGCTGAGCGCGCCAAGGACGGTGCCGGCCACGATCGAACCGGCGAGCGCAACGAACCGTCCGGCACCGTAGGCGGTCATCGAGACCACCGCTCCAAGTCCCAGCACGAAGCCGACCAAGCCGCCCACGATCAGGCCGACGACGAGCGGCCGGAACGCCGGATCAACCGCCAGGCCCACCGACTCGCCGACCGCGGCGTACAGGCGGTTGGGCAGGTCCAGGCCAAGGGTGACCCCTGCGAGGAGGCCCACGACGACCGCGACGAGGAGGGCACGACCCACCCGCTCGATCGGCACGCCGACCGCCAGAAGGGTGGCCGCCGCTGCGATCCCGATGAACGCAAGGACCCCATGGAGGACGCCCCAACCCATCGAACCCAGCAGCCACTCAGCGAGGAAGAGCGATGTCCCGAGGATCGCCAGGAGCGCCGCCAGGACCATGACGACGATGGCGATCGCCGCCAGCAGGGCCACGCGAGCGATCTGGCCCGCGACAGCCGACAGCTCCGCCTTGGCCAGGTCGATGTGTGCCAGCACCAGCCCACGCAGGGCGTCCCGCGTCGCGCCGATCTGGGCGCGCAGGCTGGGCGGTGGCTTGCGCGCACCGCCCGGTCGTGGCGTGGGTGGGGTGTTCTTCGGCTCGTCCAGGGGTCGGTACTCCCGATCGGATCGGATCGCATCGGACGCAGGGTCGGTCCCGATGATAGCGCGCACTCGCACGGGCCCGCCTCGCACGGGCCCGCCTCGTACGGCAGCACTGACGGCGGCACGTTACGCTGGCGGCCATGTCGACGCCTGACGCGCGCCCACTGCTGACGGCCGAACTGCTGAGCATCGGCAGCGAATTGACCGTCGGCGACACACGCGACACGAATGCCGGCGAGCTCGCCCGCTCTCTGACCACCACGGGCGTGCGGGTGACGCGGCTGACCGCGTTGCCGGATGACCTGGAGGCGGTGATCGAGGCCTTTCGGATCGGCCTCGATCGCGTGGACCTGGTCGTTTCGACCGGCGGACTCGGACCGACGCCGGACGACCTGACCCGCGAGGCGATCGCCGCCGCATGTGGCGAGACGCCCGCCGTGGACCCGGACATCGAGGCCTGGCTGCGTGAGCTGTGGACTCGACGTGGGATGCCCTTTCCGGAGCTCAACCTCAAGCAAGCGTGGCGCATCCCGTCGGCGGAGGCGCTACCCAACCCGAACGGCACCGCGCCCGGCTGGTTCGTGCATCGGGATGACGGACGGGTCGTCGTCGCCCTGCCGGGACCGCCCCGTGAGATGCGCCCGATGTGGGCGGACGAGGCTGTCCCACGGCTGGCCCGGCTTGGCCTCGGCGGCCCGGTCGCGTCGCGGACCTACCGGCTGACCGGTATCGGCGAATCGCAGGTCGCGGAGATCCTGGGCGAGGCCCTGCTGCGGGCCACCAATCCGATCGTCGCGACGTACGCCCGGGCGGAAGCCGTGGACGTGAGGATCTCGGCTGTCACGGACGCATCGGAGTCCGCGGAAGCGCTTGTCGCCCGGGCCGCCGGCACGGTCCTCGGCTATCTCAACTCCTATGTATGGGCGACCGGCGACACGACCTGGGGCAACGCGATCGGAGCGCGCCTCGCCGAGCTGGGCTGGACGCTGGGCGCGGTCGAGATCGGGACCGGCGGCAGCGTGGCCGCGCTCTTCGCCGACGCGCCCTGGCTCCGGTTCGCCGAGGCCGTCTCACTCGACGCCCCGGTCGCGACCGCCCATCGCGTGCCCGACGACGACGAGGAACCCGACACCGGCGCAGAGACCGGCCCCAGCGATGACCTGCTGGGCTACGCCCGACGGGCCCGCGAGCTGGGCGGCGCGGAGGTGGGCCTGGCCGTCAGGGCCCGCCCGCGGACCGGTGACACGGCCGTGTCCATCGCGGTCTCCACCCCCGACGGCGAGTGGCAGGTGCGTCGAGTCGTCTTCCTGACCGGGCCGCTGGGCCGCTCGCGCGCCGCCCTGGCGGTCGCGGCCGTGCTCTTCGAGGTGCTGCGCGAGGCGCTGCCCGGCGACGGCTCAGAAGCGATCGAGGCGACGACCATGATCGACCGGTGACTGTTCGTCACCACGCCCGCCGTTCCTGTCAGCCGGCCGACACGTCGCCAGTCGCGAGAGGCCGATACGATCGGGCGCGAGCCCGTACGATGGCAAGATGAGCGTCGTCGTCCGGTCCGGCCGCTTGCGTCTGACCGTGCTTGGGTCGAGCACGGCGGCCCCCCACCCCGATTCCGCGTCTGCCGGCTATCTCGTGGAGTGGGAGGAGACGGCCCTCCTGCTGGACGTGGGGCAGGGGGTCATCCGCGCGCTGCAGGCCGTCGCCGATCCGCTCCGCCTGTCCGGGATCATCGTCGGGCACATGCACGCGGACCACTACCTGGACCTGGTCGGCTTGCGCTACCTCTACCCATGGGGCGAACCCGCGCCGATGCGGCTCCCGGTCCACCTGCCACCCGGTGGCAAAGCCCGCATCGATGCCCTCGCGACGGCGATCTCCGAGCGCGTCGGATTCTTCGAGGCCGCCTACGACCTCAAGGAATACGACGACCGCGTCCCTCTCCAGATCGGGCCCTTGACCGTCCGTTTCCACCAAGGTCTCCACTACGTGCCGGCGTGGGGCGTCGCCGTCGAGGCCCCGGATGGCGCCCGGCTCGTCTATACCGGCGACACCGGCCCAAGCGAGTCCATGATCGAGTTCGCGCGTGGCGCGGACCTGCTGCTCGTCGAGGCGGCCCTGCGCCTGGCGTCCCACGATGACCCGAAGCGGGGTCACCTGGTTGCCGAGGAAGCTATCGCCCTGGCGAAGGCCGCACAGGCCAGATCGGCGCTGATCGTGCACTATGACCCGGCGCGGCGCGGCGAGCTGGCGAGCCTGTGCGAAGCTGCCGGGCCCTGGATCCGGCCGGCCGTCGCGGGGCTCATCCGGACGGTCGCCGCCCGCCACGAGATCGTCGTGGACCGGTCGGGCGGTGCCTGACCTCGCGTAGCGGCCGCGCGACGGGCCAGCGCGTGTCAGGCCCGATCTCGTGGCCAGGCCCGATCTCGTGGCCAGCCATGCACCCTGGGACTCGTATGGCAGACGCGGACCTGCTGAGGGCTCCAGAGCGCCCAACGGCACGCTCAGCTGCTGCCGACCGGACCTCCGACTCGGGCGAATCGACCGCCCGAGCAGCCTTACCAGTCCACGGGTGGGTATCACGGGTGTGGTGATCGAAGACATTGTTGACGAACGAGAGCCCCACG
>JANONZ010000041.1:0-3006 GCA_031421095.1 Thermomicrobiales bacterium | reverse complement strand
GAGGAGCGGATTCGAGACGTCGCAGGCGACGGCCAGGGCAACCCTTCTGAGACGCGGATCGAGGCCCGCGAGGTCCACGGTCGGGGTGTCGCGGTCGGCCACTGCGCCGAGTGCGCGGAGCAGGCCGGCTCCCCCATCGGTAGTCGCACTGCCGCCGATGCCGAGGACGATCGACTCGACGCCTGCGTCCAGAGCGTGCCGGATGAGCTCGCCGGTCCCGTGCGACGAGGCCGCGATGGGGTCGCGCTCATCGGCAGGGACGCGAGACAGGCCCGACGCTTCGGCCATCTCGATGATGGCTCGCGAACCGTCGATGGAGCGGAGCCAGCGGGCCCGGACCGGGCGCCCGAGGGGACCCTGGACCTCGGCCTCCTGGCGGGTCCAGCCACCTGACGCGGCGATCGCCTCGATCGTTCCCTCGCCCCCGTCCGCCAGCGGGCAGCGGAGCGTCGTATCGCGCGGCCGCGCGCGCGCCCATCCGTCGGCGAGGGCCCGCGCGACGTGGACGGACGTCAGCGACCCCTTGAACGAGTCGGGCGCGATGAGGATCGTGAGCCGGCGTGTCATGCGTCGGTCACGTGGCCGGGATCGTGGCGTCGGCGGGGAGCGTGGCACGGGCGCCGGGCGGGACCGTGGCGCAGGCGGGGAGCGTGGCGCCGGGCGGGACCGTGGCGCGGGCGGGGAGCGTGGCGCCGGCAAGGAGCGGGCTTGGGTCGCGCGATATGCGCCACAGTCTTATCTCTGCTGCAACGATGCCCTTATGGGACCCATGAGCATCGGCTCCAAGCTGGCGACGGCATGTCATGAGCGTGATACCGCTGCCGTTCGGGCCCTTGTGGCCCTTGTAGTCCCATATATAAGACTGTGGGTCATATCGGGGCGAGGAAGCGGCTTGACCAGCGCCGTGCTGGGTGGCGAATGTGATCGCGGTCGCAATCATGGGACCGGTCGCGATCACCGGCCGGGTGCGCGCCCGCCCGACCGTCTCGGCCACGACCGCCTCCGCCGTGATCACCGGCCGGCTTGCCGCCGCGCTCGCCCCCCGGCCACCCCCCCGGCCCCGGCCGCACCCACCCCCCCGACCCCGACCGCACCGACCGCGCCCCCGACCGCACCGACCGCGGCGCCGGCGGCGCGGCGGCGCTCGAGATACTCGGGGATCCGGATCATCGGGGGCCGCTCCTGATCGGCGAGCTCGATGACCTCGAGCGACAGCCGGCCCTTGCCGGACCGCGGCAGCTTCATGGTCGAGCCCAGCTCCGCGAACAGGCGAGCCTTGCGGTGCTCCTCGATTCGCTTCATCACCGCCTGGAGGATGACGAAGGACATCCGTGACAGGCCTTCCAGCTCCTGGTTCCGGTGGACGCGGCGCTCCAGGTCCACCTGACCGAGCCCTTCGATGCCGAGCCGCTCGGCGGCGTCGATGAGGTGGCCGATCTCCACCGCATACCCGGTGAAGAACGGGATCGTCTCGAGCAGCGCGCGACGGCCGGCGTACTCTCCAGATAGCGGCTGGATCATCCCCGACAGCTCCGGGTAGAACAGGTTGATGAGCGGTCGCGCGACGAGCTCCGTGACCCGCCCGCCGCCGCCCTCCTTGAGGACCCCCTCTTCGACGATCGGGCGCTGGTAGTAGCCCTTGACGTACTGCAGGCGCGGCTCGTGGAGGAGCGGCCCCAGCGTCCCGTAGACCATCCGATGGTGCCAGTTCTTCACGTCCGTGTCTGCCCACACGATGATGTCGCCGCTCGTCTCGAAGACGGACTTCCAAAGCGCCTCGCCCTTGCCGACGAACGAGCCGTAGCGCGGCAGGACATCGGCGTGCTGGACGACTCGCGCCCCCTCCGCTTCGGCGATCTCGCGCGTCCGGTCGGTCGAGGCCGAGTCGATGACCAGCACCTCGTCGAGGAGCGGGACACGCCCGACCATCTCGCGCATCGCCTTGCGCACGATCGGCCCGATCGTCTCCTCCTCGTTGAGGGTCGGCAGGACCAGGCTGACCGTGAGTTTCTGCTTCTCCTTCAGGGTCACCAGGCGGCGCAGGTCGGCGAACTCGGCGTGGTGGAAGTTCGCTTCGCCGAACCAACGCTCCACCCGGACCGGGACGGCACGCCCCTCCTCTGCCGCCCGGTCTGCGGCGGCGAGCGTTTCCGCACGGGATGCCAGCTGATCGAAGGTCGCGCCCACCAGTCGCTCGCGGGTCTTGACCACGATCACCGATGGCCTGGCGCGGGCTGCGATCGCCTCCGGCAGGGCGCCGAACAGGTAGCTCTCGCCATCGGAGCCGCCCGGCTGGGCCGATGCCCCCATGACGACGAGGTCCGACTTCTCCGCCTCCCGCAGGATGGCGTTGCGGACGTTCGGCGCCTCGCGCACGACGGCTTCGCTGCGGCCTTCGATGTGCTGTTTGACGAACGCGGCCAGCGCCCGTTCCGCCTGGGCACGGACCGCGAGTGTGATGCCCGGCGGGACGAGGTGGAGGACCGTGACGACCGCATCGTGATGCCTGGCGATCGCGTCGGCGAAGCGGAGGGCGAGCTCCGCGTGGGGCCCGCCGCGGACCGGCACGAGGACCCGCCGGATCTCCTTCGAGCCGCGCTGCTTGACGACGGCGATGTCGCATGGCGACTCTCGAACGACCTCATCGATGGTCGGGGAGAAGATGGTCGGACCACGCCTCTCGCGGCCGCTGGCCGCCTTGCCACCCCAGCCGAAGATGATGAGGTCCGCCTCCTGCTCCGTGGCGGCCTCGATGATGCCCTCGGCGGCGTGCCGGCCGATGCGAACGATGGGGTGGATCGTGGTGCCGTCAGGGGCGTAGTCCAGGACGCGCTGGAGGAGTCGCCGCGCATGCCGCGCGCGGGTCGCGCCCTCGGACAACGGCATGCCCTCGGGGACTTCCACGATGCCGAGCGCGGAGAGTTCGCCGGCCCGCTGGTCGAGCATCGCGGCCCCGAGCCGGATGAGTTCCTCGGCGGTCATCGGGTTGGCCACCGGGATCAGGAT
>JANONZ010000040.1:0-19572 GCA_031421095.1 Thermomicrobiales bacterium | reverse complement strand
CCGGCCCGGAGGACCTCGACGAGGACAGCCGTCTTGTGCTCGACGTGGAGGCACATCCCGATCCGCCGACCGGCCAGAGGCCGCGTCTCGCGGAAGACGCGGGCCAGATCGGCCAGGAGCGGCATGTTCGCGCGTGTCCAGTGGAGGCGCGCAGCCCCGTGATCGGCGAGGCTGGGATCCTCGACGATGGTGGGTGCCAGTGCATGGATCGGTTGCATGGTTCGACTCCCGGATGGTGGGCGGAGACTCCCTGGCCTTAGGGCCCGGCGGGCGCCTGAAGATCCGGGGTGGACCGGCCGATCGTGACGATGATGTCAGTCCGGATGGCGCTGTCTACCTTCAGGGTCGCCGCGACCCCGAAGGTCTTCTCGAGGTAGGCGATCGTGGCTGCGGCATCGGCCTCCGCCCCGTTGTAGACGACGATGCTCGTCGCGACCGGGACGGGACCCCCCGGACGCTGGCGGGGCGCCGACGCTGCGAGCCCGCGGAACTCGAGGTAGCCCGCCAGGCGTGTGCCTTGGTCGCGATCGGCCGTACCGCTGAGGACCCATACGCGGGCGCCCTCCTGAGCGAGCGTCTGGCGCAGGATCTCGTCGGCCGGATCGCTGGAGAAGGCCGCGTCGACCGCGGCCCGGATCGTGTCGATCCTGGGATTGACGACGCAGCCGCGCTGGTCCGCGCAGGTATCCGTGGCGTAGAGCGGCGGGGCGAACACGTACGAGCGGATGTTCTTCGTGTCGACCTGTGACGCGAGGCCCAGGAGCTGAGCCAGCTGGCTGACCGGCAGGTCCGTCCGGACGGCTCTCTTCAACGCGGTCACGAGGTCCGGCAACTGCGGGATCAGCGACCGCGGGTCGGCCTGCTCACGCAGCGAGAGCAGGACGCGCTGCTGTCGCTGGCCGCGATCGAAGTCCGACGAACCATGGCGTGAGCGAGCGTAGCGAAGGGCCTGAGCGCCGTCCATGTGCTGGATGCCACTCGGGATGTAGACGCGTTCGAGCCGGCCATTCACGCTGGGGTATCGATCGTCGGAGACGGGGATCTGGACGTTGATCGTCACCCCGCCGACGGCGTCGACGACGGCCCTGAAGCCCTCGAAGTTGACTTCCACGAAGTACTTGATGTCGACGCCGTAGAGGTTGCCCATGATCGCCTTGAGGCCGTTGTAGCGACGTGTCCGGTCCGTGCCCGGGTACAGGTCTCCGCGATCGCGGATGGTCGACAACCAGCTGTTGATCTTGCCCCGGTAGACCGTCCCGAAGACGCGTTGGGCCGGCCCGGGCGGGACGGGGACATCGACCGTGTCGCGCGGCAGGCCGAACATGGACACCTGCTTCGTGACGGGGTCGATGGAGACCACGATGAGCGTGTCGGTGTTGTAGGAACCCTCCGATGGGCGCTGGTCCGAGCCGATCAACAGGATGTTCAACCGGTCCTTGCCGTTCCACGGCGGGATGGACACGTCGGGTACGGCGCTGCCGATGGCCGTCGACTCGGGAGCCGGGGAGGACCCGCCGCCGGGGTCACCGGACGGACCTGGCGATGGTGTTGCGTCGAGCGCGCAGTCCTGGCTCGTATCGTCGATGAAGATGCAGCCGCTCTGGAGGACATCGAGCGCCAGCAGATCGTAGCGGGCCACGACGACGTGACTGCCGGCCATCACCAGCAGGATCGCCAGCAGGCCCCCGACCGATAGCGGGTTGCGCCTGATCCGGGCTGTGCCGGCCCGCCCATCGCCCGACGCCGCATAGGCATCCAGGTACTCGGCGACGCGGTAGGCGTCGATGATGGCGACGAGTCGGTAGACCAGGACGATCAGGTTGACCACGAAGACCGAGCTCAGGACGAACGGGTTCAGCACGAGGCCGATGAGGTCGATCCGGTCCATCCTCAGGACCACGCCCGCGACGAGGGCGACGAACAGGATCGGGGCGGCCGCGAATGCGAGTGCCCGGGTCGGCGCGCCGGCATAGAGCTGCCCGAGGCCCGGAAAGATCAAGGAGAGGAACGCCGCGCTGAACGGCGAGCGGGCGCGCAAGCGCGCGGCCTGCGATTCGTGCATCGCGGGTAGGATACTCGGACCCGCCGAAATGAGCGTCCGGGTGACCGTCTGACCCGGACGGCGTGCCCACTCAGCCCCGAGGCCGAATGTTCCGATCCGTCAGCTCGAAACCCGACTTCGTCGCCCAGGAGCAGGCCATTCTGGCCCTCTGGCGAGACCGTCAGACGTTCAGTCGGTTGCGCGCCCAGAACGCCGGCGGACCCAGGTGGAGCTTCCTCGACGGCCCGATCACGGCCAACAACCCGATGGGCGTCCATCATGCCTGGGGACGGACGTACAAAGACCTCTACCAGCGCTTCCACTCGATGCTCGGTGAGGACCAGCGCTACCAGAACGGCTTCGATTGCCAGGGCCTGTGGGTGGAGGTCAATGTCGAGCGCGACCTGGCCTTCACGTCCAAGCGGGACATCGAGGCCTTCGGGATCGCTCGCTTCGTGACCCTGTGCAAGCAGCGCGTCCTGACCTACGCCGCCCGCCAGACGGAGCAATCGATCCGGCTGGGCATGTGGATGGACTGGAACGATCCGGACGAGCTGCGCCGTCTGGGCGACCTGCTCGGCACAGATCCCGCGGCGGTCGCGACCATCGAGGGCGCCGATGGCCCGGTCACCGACACCGTCGAGATGCTCGTCGGGCGCCTGGGTATGCCGGATATCGGCGGCAGCTACTTCACGTTCAGCAACGAGAACAACGACCTGATCTGGGGCTTCCTGGCCGAGGTCCACCGGCGCGGCTGGTTGTACAAGGGCCACGATACGATGCCGTGGTGCGCCCGCTGCGGGACCGGTCTGTCCCAGACCGAGATGAACGAGGGTTACCAGGACCGCCAGGACCCCGGCCTGACGGTCCGGTTCCCGCTCATGGACCGACCTGGCGAGTCGCTCCTGGTCTGGACCACCACCCCCTGGACGCTGACCTCCAATGTGGCGGCGGCCGTGGGTGCCGGGCTGCGCTACGTCCGCATCCGTCAGGGCGACGACATCTTCTGGCTCGGCAAGGGCACCCTGAAGCAGGCCCTCGTCGGGCCCTACGAGGTGCTCGACGAGGTTACCGGTGCAGAGATGGTCGGCTGGCGCTACGAGGGCCCGTTCGACGACCTGCCGGCCGTGCGCGAGGCGTTCGCCGTCGGGACCCGGGACGACCCCGGCCATCCGTACGAGCATCGCGTCGTAGCGTGGACCGAGGTCGGGGAGGACGAGGGCACGGGCATCGTCCACATCGCCCCGGGCTGCGGGACGGAAGATTTCCAGTTGGGTCGTGAGCTCGGCCTGCCGGTCGTCGCTCCGCTGGACGAATCAGGAGTCATCGTCGATGGGTTCGGCGCGCTGTCCGGCCGCGATGTCCGCGACGTGGCTGAACCGATCATCGAGCATCTCAAGCGCGAAGGCCGCTTCCACCGCCTTGAGACGATCACGCACCGCTACCCGCACTGCTGGCGGTGCAACACACCGCTTGTCTACCGACTCGTGGATGAGTGGTACATCAACATGGGCCCCGTCTACGACCAGCCGCGCGATACGCTGACCCGCGCGCAGGTCGAGGCCAGCCTCCGCTACCAGATCATGGAGAGCGTCGACCAGATCCGCTGGATCCCGGAGTTCGGCTACGAGCGCGAGCTCGACTGGCTCCACAACATGCACGACTGGATGATCAGCAAGAAGCGCTACTGGGGCCTGGCGCTGCCGATCTATGACTGCTTGTCGTGCGGGACGGTGGAGGTCATCGGGGGTCGCGACGAATTGCAGCGGCGGGCCGTGGACGGCTGGGAGGCGTTCGAGGGTCACACCCCGCACCGGCCGTTCGTGGATGCGGTCCGCATCGACTGCCCCAAGTGCGGGGCACCGGTCGAGCGCATCAGGGACGTCGGCAACCCGTGGCTCGATGCCGGCATCGTGCCCTTCTCGACGCTCCATCAGCGCGAGGACCCGGCGTACTGGGCGCAATGGTTCCCGGCCGACTTCGTGACCGAGAGCTTTCCCGGCCAGTTCCGCAACTGGTTCTATTCCATGCTTGCGATGTCGACCGTGCTGCGCCGCGAGCAGCCGTTCAAGACGCTCTTCGGCTACGCCCTCGTCGTCGCCGAGGACGGGCGGCCGATGCACAAGAGCTGGGGTAACGCGATCGACTTTGACGAGGCGGCCGATCGGATGGGCGCCGACGTCATGCGCTGGATGTTCACCAAGGCGCGGCCGGAGGAGAACATCATGTTCGGCTGGCATGCCGCGGACGAGACGCGCCGCGAGCTGCTGGTCCTGTGGAACGTCTACGCCTTCTTCACCACCTACGCCCGGCTCGCGGGCTGGACCCCGGCCGAGACCGCCCCGCCGGTCGCCGATCGGCCGCTCCTGGACCGCTGGATCCTGTCTCGTGCCGCCGGCACGGCCGCCTTCATGGAGGAGCGTCTCCAGGACGTCGACGCGATGGGCGCGGCGAAGGCCCTGTCGAGCTTCCTCGACGGCCTGTCGACGTGGTACCTGCGCCAGTCGCGGCGACGCTTCTCCCGCTCGGACGACCCGCTGGATCGCCGGGCGGCATTCGCCACGCTCCATGAGGCGCTTGTCAGCGCAGCTCGCATGCTGGGGCCGATCCTGCCGTTCCTCGCGGAGTCGCTCTACCAGAACCTGGTCACGACGGTCCTGCCCGACGAGCCAGATAGCGTCCATCTCACGAGCTGGCCGAGCGCCGATCTCGCCGGGCACCGCGACGAGGCACTGGAAGCTTCGATGGCCATCGCGCAGGGCGCTGTCGAACTCGCCCGCACGCTGCGCAGCACCGCCCACCTCAAGACCCGCCAGCCGCTGGCCACGGCGTGGCTGGCCCTGCCGGACCGAGGCCGGACCATCGACGAGGCGCTCTTGCGGCTCATCGCCGACGAGATCAACGTCAAGCGCGTCCAGGTGATCGACGATGACTCGGAACTCGTCGAGCGTCGGGTCAAGCCGCTCCTGCCCCGGATCGGCAAGCGACTGGGCTCCGCGATCCCGGCGGTCATGGCCGCTGCCCGCGCGGGCGACGTCCATTTCGAGGATGACGGCTCCGTGACGCTGGCCGGCGTGACCCTTGCAGCGGATGAGGTGGAGATCCAGGCGACGCCCCGGCCGGGCACGGCCGTGGCCCATCACGACGGCCTCGTGGTCGTCCTGGATACGGCGTTGACGCCGGAGCTGGTCGCGGAGGGCGATGCCCGTGAGCTGCAACGCGCGATCCAGGATCTGCGCAAAGACGCCGGTCTCGAGCTCGACGGCCGGATCGATCTGTGGGTCGGCGACCTGCCCGGGGCCGTCGCGGTTCACCTCCCCTCGGTCGCGAACGACACCCTGGCCGACATCGCCGGGACCGCTCCCGGTGACGGCCTGCTGGGCAGCATCCATCGGGCCACGGTCGAGCTCGATGGTGGTCCGGTGGAGATCGCGTTGCGCGGCGGGTCGACTGGTGGGTAGGCTGACATGACGGTGGACGGCTCGAGCGTGAAGGGTGGGGGAGTGCGGGCAGGTGCCAACCGGGCCGCCTTCCTCGGCACGGCGGTGCTCGTCCTTGTCGCCGACCAGGTGTCCAAGGCCTGGCTTGTTTCGACCATCTCGCCGGGTGGTGTCCTGACAGTCGCGGGCGATCTCGTCCGTCTCGTGTTCAGCCAGAACTCCGGGGCGCTGTTCGGGCTGTTCAGGGACCAGGCCATCGTGTTCGGCCTCGTCTCGCTCGGCGTGGTCGGACTGATCGTCGTGTATCACGGGCGATCGGCACGCAGCCACTACCTGTCGATCGCGCTCGGCCTCCTGCTGGGCGGGGCGCTCGGCAACATGGCCGACCGCCTGCGCCTGAGCTATGTCGTCGACTGGATCGACATCGGGATCGGTGAACTTCGTTGGCCCACGTTCAACGTGGCGGACGCCGCGATCAGCACGGCGATCGTGATGCTCGTCCTCGCCGCGATCGTGCCGGGGCTGTCGAGGACGGCACAAGGTGGGTCGGATGGCTGATCCGTCGATCGTCCCCGGTGTGCGCGTCATGCGCGTTCCCGACGGGCCTGGTGGCCGGGTCGACCGCTACGTCGCCGACGCGACGGGGCTCTCGAGGAGCTACATCCAGAGATTGATCTCCGACGGTCGGCTGACGGTCTCTGGCGAGCCGCTCAAGGCCAACTCGATCGTGGGTGCCGGCACGGAGCTGCGCCTGGATGTCCCGGCGCCGATCGCGCTGGACCTGACGCCGGCGCCGGAGATCGCCTTCGACGTCGTCTACGAGGATGACGACCTGCTGATCATCGACAAGCCCTCCGGGCTGGTCGTCCACCCGGCGCCCGGGCACGCCAACGACACGCTGGTCAACGCGCTGCTGGCCCACGGGGACGGCGACTCGTGGGGTGGGATCGCTGGCGTCCAGCGTCCGGGCATCGTCCACCGCCTCGATCGGGACACGAGCGGCCTGCTGATGGTCGCCCGGCACGACTTGGCGCAGGCCTCGCTGATGGCCCAGTTGAAGGCACGCCGGATCAAGAAGACGTACCTCGCGCTCGTCCAGGGCAGTGTCTCCGCGGCGGTCGGACGGATCGAGGCCCCGATCGGGCGCGACCCGAAACACCGGACGCGGATGGCCGTCGTCAAGGACGGCCGCCCGTCGGTGACGGGGTATCGCGTCCGCGAACGGTTCACGGCCTGGACGCTCCTCGAACTCGATCTCGTGACCGGTCGGACGCACCAGATCCGCGTGCACCTCCAGGCGATCGGCCACCCGGTCGCGGGCGATCCCGTCTATGGCACAGGCACGTCCCGACGGGGGCCGGATGGCCTCGAGCGCCTCTTCCTGCATGCCTGGCGCCTCGAACTGACGTCGCCGTCGGGCGGCCACCTCATCCGTGCCACGGCGCCATTGCCACCGGAACTCGAATCCGTACTGGATGGCCTGCGCGCGGTCGTCAGGTGACGGAGTCCGGTACGACGGCAGGGGACGACGGCCTGACGAGCTCGTCGGGCGCGGCCGGCGCGATGCTGATCATCATCTCGGGCCCCAGCGGGGTCGGCAAGGACACCATCATCGATGCCCTCCGGCGGCGGCCCCGCCAGCCCGACTACCACTACGTCGTGACCTGCACGACTCGGGCACAGCGACCGGGCGAGGACGATGGGGTGAGTTACCACTTCCTTCGCAGGGAGGCATTCCTTGCGCTGCGCGACGCGGGCGGGCTGCTGGAGGCCAACGAAGTTCACGGCAACTGGTACGGGACGCCCCGGGTCCAGGTCGAACGGGCCCTGGCCGAAGGCCACGACGTCATCCTCAAGATCGACGTCCAGGGTGCCCAGCAGGTGAAGGAACGGGTGCCGGAGGCGCTCCTGGTGTTCGTCGTGCCGCCATCGCTGGAGGCACTGTTCGGACGGCTGCGCGACCGGGCCACAGAGAACGCGGACGAACTCGAGCTCCGCCAGCGCAACGCTGCGATCGAGCTGGCCCGACAGGAGGACTACGACTACGTCGTGACCAACGAGACGGGCCAGGTCGAGCGGACGGCGCAGCGCATCGATGAGATCGTCGCCGACGAGCACCGTCGCCATCCGGACCGACTCGTCCGACTGTGAGGCGCCGGCGGTGACGCTCGGACCAGACGAGACCGACGTTCCCGACCCAGTGTCCGGCCGTCTCGTCGAGGTCGCAGTGGACGCCGCCGGGGGCCGTTCCCAGACGTACATCTACCTCGTCCCGAAGACGTTGTCAGATCTGGCCGTGGGCGAGGCGGTCCTGGTCGAGTTCGGTCGTCGCCAGGCACTGGGGATCATCGTGGCCGAGGCCGATCTGCCGCCGGTCGCGACGCCTCGCCCCATCGTGGCGCGCGTCCGGACCGATGGACCGCTCCTGCCACCCCTCAGCCTGGCGCTGGCCCGCAGCATCGCGGAGCGGTACCTCGCGCCCCCGGCGCTCGTCCTGCGCGCGATGCTGCCACCCGGTCTGCTGGAGCGGCTGGATCTCGTCGCGGAACTCAGGCCCACGCCCGCCGTGCAGACAGATGCTGCCGACGCCGACCTGCTCCAGCAGCTGGAGCGCGGCCCGCGTCCGGTGCGCGACCTCGCCGGGCCGGATGGTCGCGCCGGTCTCCTGCGCCGGTTGCGCGTCCTCGCGGCGAGTGGATCCATCTCGCTCGAATGGACGCTGATGCGGGCCGGTGCCGGTCCGCGCTACGAGCGCTGGATCGCGCTGCGAGGGGAGGGACACGCGCTGTTGGCCGTCCAGGCCGCCGGCGACAAGCCCGCGGGCCGACCGCTCGGGCCGCGCCAGGTCGGCGTCCTTGCCGAGTTGGCGACCGCGACCGATGGCGAGCTGCGGGCCGCGGACCTCGCCGATCGGCACGGCCATGCTGCACTGGCTGGCCTGGTCCGCCGCGGCCTCGTTGAGTCCGAGGTTCGCGAACGACCGCGCCGACCGCTCGCAACTCGACCCGTGGGCACACGAGGCGGTCGTCCGACGGCCAGCCCGCTGTCGCCGGCCCAGGCCCAGGCCGTTGCCCTGATCAGGGCCGCGATCGTGGAGCGCGACCCCCGCCCGCTGTTGCTCGACGGCGTCACCGGCGGCGGCAAGACCGCGATCTACGTGGAGGCCATCGCGGCCTCCCTGGATACCGGTCGGCCGGCACTTGTCCTCGTTCCCGAGATCGCCCTGGCGCTGCCGCTCGTCGACCGGCTGCGGGCGGACCTCGATGCCCGGGTCGCGCTGCTCCATTCTGGACTGGGCGAGGGCGAGCGGGCGGATGAGTGGCGCCGTATCGGCGCCGGTGAGGTCGACATCGTCGTGGGGACACGGCTGGCGGTCCTTGCGCCCCTGGCCGATGTCGGCGTCGTCATCGTCGACGAGGAGCACGACGGGGCCTACAAGAGCGACCGGACGCCGCGCCTGCAGGCCCGCGACGTGGCGATCCGACTGGGTGCTCTCGCCGGCGCTGCGGTCGTGCTCGGGTCGGCGACGCCGGCGGTCGAGAGCGTGGGACGTGCGCGTGCTGGCGACTACGCACGGGTCGTCCTGCCGGCTCGGCCGATCGGGGCCGCGCCCACGGTGGAGATCGTGGACCTGCGGGAAGAGCTGGCCGCTGGGCAGCGGGGCCTCCTGTCCCGCGCGCTGTCGTCGGCCATCGGCGCGCTCGAGCCGGCCGCAGGTGAGCAGGCCATCCTCGTCCTCAACCGGCGCGGCACGGCGTCGGTCGTGCTGTGCCGCGACTGCGGGCATGTCCAGGCCTGCCCCGATTGTGAACGACCGCTGGTCTACCACCAGGCGGGCACGACGCTGCGCTGCCACCACTGTGGGCGCGCCACCCCGCCGGCGTCGCGTTGTCCGGCCTGTGGGTCGCCGCGCATCCGCTACCTCGGCGGCGGCACGGAGCGGTTGGAGCGCGAGGTGAAGGAAGCATTCCCGGGGCTGCGCGTCGGCCGGCTCGACCGCGACGTGGTCGAGCACCGGGGTGCGGCCGAGCGGGTCATCGATGCCTTCGCGGAAGGCCGCCTCAACGTCCTCGTCGGGACCAGCCTGGTGGCGAAGGGGCTCGATATCCCGTCGGTGACCCTGGTCGGCATCGTCTCGTCCGACATCGCCCTCAATCTTCCCGACGAGCGCGCTGCCGAGCGGACGTACCAGCTCCTGGTCCAGGCGATCGGGCGGGCGGGGCGCGGGACTCGACCAGGCCGCGCGATCATCCAGAGCTACCAGCCGGACCACCCAGCCATCCAGGCCGCGGCCAGTGGCGATCGCGACTCGTTCTACGGCGCAGAGCTCGCCTTGCGTGAGCGATTCGGTTCGCCGCCTTTCGGACGGCTGGTCAAGCTGACGGTCGGGCTGGCAGATCCGGTCGCGGCTGAACAGGCGGCGACGACCATGGCGGAGCGGTTGCGCGGGCGAGCGGGCGAGGCCGGGACGTCCGTGGCCGTGATCGGACCGGCACCTGCCTACATCGCCCGACGAGCCGACCGCTGGCGCTGGAATATCGTCCTGCGCGGGGCGGATCCGACAGCCATCCTCGACGGTGGACTCGATGCGCCCTGGTCGGTGGATGTAGACCCCGACTCGCTCCTCTGACGGCTCTTCCGGTGGCTCGGCCTGCGGATGACCGGTTCGTCGGTTCGTGCGACGATGTCCAGTACGCACGAGGAGCATCCCGATGACCGAGCACAGGAACCCGACCGAGCCCAAGCCCCAGTCCGACGCCGCCCATGACGCGCCTGGCGACGGCAACACGCCCGATGAGACGTTTACCTGGACCGATGAGACCGAGGCGCCCAAGGCCGACGGTGGGCCGGCGGAGGCGGCCGGGGGAGCGGCCTCCTCCGTTGCGAGCACCGCGACCGCTATCCTCGAATCCCTGCGCGGCGCCGTGGACGATCTCGCAGAGCGCGCCACCCCGACCGTGCGCGAATTCTCGGCCCGGGCTGCCGAGCTGGCAGCGGTCGCCGCGGATCGTGCCGCGCCACTCGCCAGGCGGGCTGGCCAGGCGACCGCCGAGGCGAGCGGCAAGCTCGCCTCAAGGTCGCGCGACTGGGCCGCGGACCTTCGCTCGTCGCTGGGCTCCGCCGATGACGCTGCGACGCCCAAGCCTGCGGCCGATGACGCCGCGACGCCCACGCCTGCGGCCGATGACGAGCCGCCCAAGCCGGCCTGAGCAGGGCCCTTCGCTATACTCCCGCCATGAGTGTCCGCACGATCGTTCTCCTCGGTGACCCGCGCCTGCGCCTCAAGGGCCAGCCGGTCGACAGCTTCGGAAAGTACCTCCATGGGTTGCTCGACGACTTGGCCCACACGATGCGGGATGCGCCGGGCGTCGGCCTCGCCGCGCCCCAGCTCGGCGAGGCCGTGCAGGCATGCGTGATCGAGGTAAAGGATCAGCTCCACGAGCTGGTCAACCCGCGGATCGTCCGCTCCAGCGGTGATGACAGGGACCTCGAGGGTTGCCTGTCGATCCCAGGTTACGTCGCGTACGTGACCCGGCGTGAGCGTGTCTGGGTCGTGGCCCAGGATCGCCACGGCAAGAAGATCAAGGTCGCCGGGTCGGGGCTGCTCGGCCGAGCGTTGCAGCACGAGCTGGATCATCTCGACGGCAAGCTGTACATCGACTACCTGGACTCCATGGACGAACTCATGGCTGTCGACGAAGGGAACGAGGACGACGCGGAGGTCCGCGAGGCGACGAGCGCCCTGGCGTGACCGCTGCGCGCGCCGGCGACTCCGGCGTCCGGACTGTGTTCCTTGGCAGTGGAGGGTTCGGTCGACGGAGCCTCTTCCAGCTTGATCAACGCGACGATGTTCGATTGGTGGGTGTGGTCACTGCGCCATCCCGCCCCGCCGGCCGCGATCGACGACTCCGGACCTCGGTCATCGACGACGCATCCCGGGAGCTCGGTGTCAAGTCGATCCTTGCGCCGGAGCGCCTGCGCTCACAGGAGTCGATCGCGGCGGTCCTGGCCCTGGAGCCGGAGCTCCTCGTGCTCGCCGACTACGGGCAGATCGTCCCGGCGGAGCTTCTTGGGCTCAGGTATGGCGCATTGAATCTCCATCCATCGCTGCTTCCACGCCATCGAGGCGCGACCCCCATCCCCGCGGCGATCCTGGCCGGGGACGCGGAGACCGGTGTCACCCTGATGAAGATGGACACGGGGCTGGACACCGGGCCGATCGTAGGCCAGGAGCCAGTCGCCATCGACGACGCCGAGACCGCGCCAGGCCTGGAGGAGGTGCTGGAGATCGTCGCGGACCACCTTCTGGACCGGAACCTGGGTCCGTGGATCCGGGGCGAGCTGGACCCCCGGCCGCAGTCGGAGGCCGGCGCCACGTTGACTCGCCCCCTCCGACGTGAGGACGGCCGGCTTGATCCCGCCATGCCCGCTGTCCTGCTCGAGCGATGGATCCGTGCCTACCTGCCCTGGCCCGGCACATTCATCGAGACTGACGACGGCCGCTTCAGCGTCCTGGGTGCCTCTCTTGCCGAAGGCGAGCCGAGGGACGTCCGGGGCTTCATCGTCCAGCACGGAGAGGGACTGGCCCTCACGACGGCTGACGGCCGACTCGTCCTGGAGTCCGTCAAGCCAGCCGGCGGCCGGGCGATGACCGGCTCGGCCTTCCTGCGCGGCCGTCCCGGGCTCGTCGGCAGCGTTAGCATCAACCCGTGACTGACGAGATCCGCCCCGGCCTGTCCGGGCTCCCATTCGAGGCCCTGGAGGCCTGGTTGGTCGAGCGTGGCGAACCGACCTATCGGGTCCGCCAGATCGCCGACGCTGTGTGGGGCAACACGGTCGCGTCCATCGACGAGATACAGACGCTCCCGGCCGACCTCCGAACGGCCCTCGAGGCTTCATTCCGCTTCGACACCGCAGGCGAGACCGAGTTGCTCGAGACCGATGGCGGGCTGACCGAGAAGGCGCTCCATCGACTCGCCGACGGCGCGCTCATCGAATCGGTGCTGATGCACTACCCGGCCAGGTCCGGGTCGCGCGAACGGCACACCTTGTGCATCTCGAGTCAGGCCGGCTGTGCCGTCGGCTGTCCGTTTTGCGCGACCGGCGAACTCGGCTTCGGGCGGGACCTCGAGACGGCCGAGATCGTGGACCAGGTCCGTTTCGCGGCCCGGCGGCTGGTCGCCCAAGGTCGGCGGCTGACCAACATCGTGTTCATGGGGATGGGCGAGCCGCTCCTCAACCTGGATCGTGTCCTGACCGCGATCGAGGCGCTCAACGATCCACGTCGGTTCGGCCTGGGTGCCCGGCACATCACGGTCTCCACGTCTGGTGTCGTGCCCGGCATCCGGCGGCTGACCGCCCTCGGGCCGCAGTTCACGTTGGCCGTCTCCCTCCATGCCGCCCGGGACCCGTTGCGCGATGTCCTCGTCCCGCTGAACCGACGCTGGCCGGTGGCGGAGGTCATCGCCGCGGCCCGGGACCACGGGCGGGCGACGGGCCGGCGGATCAGCTACGAGGTGACGATGATCGGCGGGATCAACGACACCGAGACGGATGCGATCGCGATGGCGGATCTCCTGCGCGGTGATCACGCCCACGTCAACCTCATCCCGATGAACCCCGTCGCGCATACGCCGTGGGCGGCCAGCCCGATGTCGGTCATCGAGGCCTTCGCGGCGACCCTTCAGGGGGCCGGTATCGAAACGACGATCCGGCGCAACCGCGGCCAGGAGATCGGTGCGGCCTGCGGCCAGCTTGCCGCCGAGCGCGGTGGCGAACCGCCCGCGCCGGCCGTGGCGCGCCGAAGGGCTCGTCTGGTGGCGGAGAGCGCCGCCGCCCTTCTCGGTGAGCGCAGCCACGATCCGGCACCGGCCGGGTTGGGGGACTAGTCGTGGCCGGTGGGCGGGCACGGGTCGCGGCAAGCATCCTCGACGCCGACCTCTCGAATCTGGCCTACGCCGTCCGGCGCGTAGAGGGGGCCGCGGCCGACCGGATCCATCTGGACGTGATGGACGGCCACTTCGTGCCGAACCTGACGTTTGGCGCCAAGACGATCAAGCACCTCCGCCGGCGGACGGAACTGCCATTCGATGCGCACCTGATGATCGACGAACCGGGTCGCTATCTCGATGAGTTCCTCGAGGCAGGCTGCGATTCGGTCACCTTCCATGTCGAGATCCAGGAGGAGATCGCCCCGACGCTCCGGCGCATCCGGGCGGCTGGACGGGCGGCCGGGCTGGCGGTCAAGCCGGCCACGCCGCTTTCGGCCCTGGAGCCGTATCGCGACCTGCTCGATATCGTGCTCGTCATGACCGTGGAGCCCGGCTTCGGTGGTCAGACGTTCATGCGCGAGGTGGCCAGGGAGAAGCTCATGGCCGCCCGGGCACTGCTCAGTCACCGGGCGTTCGGCGGTGAGGTCCATGTCGATGGCGGTATCAACCGTGAGACCGCCGAATTCGCCGGTGGGCTCGGCGTCGACGTCCTGGTCGTCGGGTCCGCGCTGTTCATCAAGGGCCATGACATGGGGCGTGAGGTTCGGCTCATCCGTGCCCTCGCCGACGAAGGCTTCCAGTACGAGATCAACGGCGGCGTCCCGCCGATCCCGCGCGACCGGATGGTGACGTTCGCGTCGCTGCCGAAGCACCTTGCCCACGCCTTACTCGATGAGATCGGCAAAGGCGGGATCCCGGTCGTCATGCTCCGTGGCGACGGTCAGATGAACCCCGATGGGGTGCGTGACTACGACCTGCTCGTGCCCGCCAGCGTGGAGGCACTGGTCATCGATCGACACGCAGCGGCCCGGCTCGTGCTCGAACGCGAAGCCGCGGCCTGGCGGGCGGCGTTCATCGCCGAACATGGCGTCATCCCGCCACCCAGCTACCCGTGAGGGCGCTGCTGCAGCGGACCAGCGGCGCGACCGTTCGCGTCGCCGGCGAGGTCGTCGGCGCGATCGACGGCGGGCTGGTCATCCTGGTCGGCATCGGACCGCAGGACACGGAGGCGACCGCTGCGGAGATGGCGCGCAAATCGGCCGAGTTGCGCATCTTTCGGGACGACGACGGCCGGACGAACCGTTCGCTGCTGGACACCGGCGGAGCCGCGCTCGTCGTTTCGCAGTTCACGCTCTATGCGGATACTCGGCGGGGACGTCGTCCAGGCTTTACCGGTGGGGCCCCGCCCGATGCGGCGGAACGCCTCTACGACCGATTTGCCGACGCGCTTCGGGGCCTTGGTGTCGCCGTGGCAACCGGCCGGTTCGGTGCCGAGATGGCGGTCGAGCTCGTCAACGACGGTCCATTCACGATCTGGCTCGACAGCGCCGACCGGTAGGGGCCTGACGGGCACACGAAGACCGGCCGCGCGTGCGACCGGTTCATGGATCTTCTTCCTGCTGGTCTGTCCGTGAGGGACGGTGTCGGCTACCTGGCCGGCTTGAGCAGGGTCCGGCGGCAACGTGTGCAGACGAGAGCCTTGATGGGGCTGCCCTTCTGCGTGATCACGAGCGGCTGGAGGTTCGGTTGCATCCGGCGATGAGCTCGAACGCGGTTCATCCCAGACGACTGGGGATTGAAGCCGCCCATCGAAGTCTTGCCGCAGAGCGCGCAGTGGCGGGACATGCGTGGTCCTCTGGAAGGTCGGGTCAGGGGAACGGACCCCGGTCGGGCCCGAACGGAGCGGTAGAATAGCACACGGCCTCCGGCAACCCTGCCCGGACGCCGCCCGACCCGCGCTCGCGAGGAGGACGTCGCCCGCATGCCGACCCAGCCCACGCCCGGCCGAACGTTGGTGACGCGCCGCGCCGTGATCGACATCGTCCGGACGGCCACACTCGGGTCATATGGCGTCACCGGGTTCGCCGCCAACCCCGTCCAGCTCTTCCTTGGCAGGCTGGGGTTCGTCCGGCCCGGGATCGTCCTGCGACTCGACGACGGGCTCGATATCGAGCTGGACCTGACCGTGGCCTACGGTGTGCCGATCGCGGAAGTCGCCCGCCAGGTCGAGTCGGCCGTCCGGTACGGCGTCCAGCTTGCCCTGGGTCGGGAGGTCCGTCGGCTGACGATCCATATCGGCGGGCTGCGTCTGGGGCCGGTCGGCGCGCTGCCGGTCGCCGTCCACGCGGACCCGACGGTGATCCGGCCGCGCGATCTCGCCGACAGTGGCACGGACGTGGCCTGATGGCCCGACGGGCCTGCGATGGCGCCGGGCTGCTCGACACCTTCCGGGCGGCGGTCGCCAACCTGGAAGCGCACGTCGATGAGATCAACGCACTGAACGTCTACCCGGTCCCCGACGGAGACACGGGCTCGAATATGCTGGCCACGGTTCGGGCGGCCCTCGAGGAGGCGGAAGGCGTCGCCGGCCAGCCGGCCCATCGGATCGCCACGGCGATCAGTTTCGGGGCGCTGATGGGCGCCCGCGGCAACTCCGGCGTCATCACCAGCCAGATCTTCCGGGGGATGGCCGAAGCCCTTGACGGCAAGAGCCGGTTCAACGGCCTGGACCTCGCGCATGCCCTGTCGGAAGGTGCCAGGACGGCGTATGGCGCGGTCGCCAAGCCCGTCGAAGGCACGATCCTGACGGTCATCCGCGAGTCGGCAGCAGGCGCGGTCACTGCCGCCGAGCGCGATAACGACCTCGAGATCGTGCTCACCGCGACGCTCGACGCCGCCGAGAAGTCGGTGGCCCGCACCCCGACGCTGCTGGCCATCCTGCGCGAGGCGGGCGTCGTCGACGCGGGCGGCGAGGGTCTCTACCGTCTGTTCCAGGGCGCCCTCCTCCATCTGGTCGGGAGATCGTCGGCCGGAGCTGCTCGGGATCGGTCCCACGCCGGGGGCGGCGTCAAAGCGTCGATGCTCGTCGCTCACGCCGACGAGGGATTCGGCTACGAGACGATGTTCCTGCTCCAGGTCGACGGCTCAGGCTCGCTCGACGTCGACGCCATCCGCGACCACCTCGCGTCCATCGGCGACTCGGTGCTGGTGGCCGGCGACTCGCGTGCCCTCAAGGTCCACGTCCACAACGAACGCCCGGACCTCGTCATCGGTTACGGGCTGACGATCGGCGCGCTGAGCCGGATCAGCGTGGAAAACCTCGATAACCAGGCCCGCGACGTTCGCGAGATCCGCGCTGCGGCCTTCACGAGCGACCGCGTGGCGCCGGCGCCGGCGGCCGTGGCGCCCGTGCTGGCGGGTGTGGCGCCGGTGCTGGTGGCCGGGGAGAGGACCGGCGCGGCATGGGAGGGGACCGGCGAGGCCGGCAGCGCGGTGGAGCCGCCGCCCCTGGCCGTCGTCGCGGTCGTCGCCGGTGAGGGCCTCGCGGCGATCTTCCGCGACTTCGGGGTGGCCGCCGTCGTGCAGGGCGGCCAGTCGGCCAATCCGAGCACGGGCGAACTGCTCGATGCGATCGGAGCCGTGGAGGGCCGCGAGATCATCGTGCTGCCAAACAACCCGAACGTCGTGCTGGCCGCCCGGCAGGTCGCATCGATGTCGCTCCGCCCGGTCGTGGTCGTACCCACGCGCAACGCCGCCGAAGGCTTCGCGGCCCTGCTCTCGATGGACCCGAGCCTTGACGCGAAGGCCAATGCGGTCGTCATGACAGAGGCCGGACGCGCGATCCAGACGCTCGTCGTCACCGAGGCGGTCCGCGACGCCACGATCGGCGGCCGCAAGGTCAAACGCGGCCAGACGATCGCGCTCGATCCGGATGACGGACTGGTGGCAGTCGCTGGCGATCGCGAGAAGGCCGTACTGGCCGCGATGGCCTCGCTCCAGCCCGGCTTCGAGCTGGTGACACTGTTCTATGGGGACGGCGCCGACCTGGCCGAGACAGAGGCGATGGCCCGCAGGGTGGGTGCCATCCTGCCCGGCGTGGAGGTCGAGGTCCGCCGCGGCGGCCAGCCGTTCTACCGGTACCTGATCTCCGCGGAATAGGGTGACGAAGGCGACGAGCCCGGTGTATGTGCCGACCGACCCGGTCGAGCTGCTGTCGACGCCCCTCGCCCAGTCCGGGTTGACCGCAGGAACACAGTTGCGGCGGGCCGGGATCCGGCTCGACTTCTACACGGTCCGAGACCTGCTCTTCCACCTTCCACGGCGGTACGACGACCTGCGCGAGATGCGCAAGCTGGGCCAACTGTCCATGGAGCAGGACGGCACGGTCGTATCGGTCCAGGCGCGTGTCGGCGACGTCCGTGTGGAGCCCGGGTTCCGGGGGCGGATCCAGCGCACGATCGCGCGGCTCGAGGACGACACAGGCAGCGTCGATGCCACGTGGTTCGGGCGACGCTTCATCGAACGCCGCCTGCCAGTGGGCGGCGAGGTCGTGGTCTCCGGCAAGATCAAGCACTTCGGACGCCGGCTGACCTTCGACAACCCGGAGTTCCAGGTTCTCACCGGCGAGACGGAGGTCCTCCACGCCGGTCGGATCGTGCCGGTCTACCCATTGACGTCAGGCCTCACCGCGGCCCGGCTCCGGAGCGCTATCCGCGAGGCGCTCGATAAGGCCGGCCACGCCTATCCGGAATACCTGCCGGCTTCCATCGTGGCCGAGGAAGGCCTGATGCCGATCGCACAGGCGATCGAGGAAGCCCACTACCCGGACTCGTTCGAAGGGCGCGATGCGGCGCTGGAACGGCTCGCCTTCGACGAACTGCTTGCGCTCCAGATCGGGATGGTCCAGCGCCGTCGCCAGCGCGTCCGGGACGCCGCACCCACAGTGACTCTCGACGAAGTGTCCGACGCATCCGTCCGCAGCGCACTCGTGGAGGTGCTGGGTGGGCGGGTGGGGCGGCCGGTCCAGCTCACGACGGACCAGGTTGCCGCGATGACCGCCATCCGGGACGACCTCGCGCGACCGACGCCGATGCTGCGCCTGCTGCAGGGCGACGTGGGGTCGGGCAAGACCGCAGTCGCCGCGTATGCCCTCGCGGCGACCGCCCGGGCCGGTCTCCAGGGAGCGCTGCTGGCCCCCACGGATCTGCTGGCGCGCCAACATCTGGAGACGGTCGGAGCCCTGCTCGAAGGTCTCGGGATCGGCGTGACCCTGCTGACCGGCTCGCTCAAGGCGGACGTGAAGACGAAGGCGCTCGAGGCGATCGCGTCCGGGCAGGCGCTCGTCGTGGTGGGCACGCACGCCCTCATCCAGGATGCCGTGTCGTTCGCCGATCTGGGCCTCGTCGTGATCGACGAGCAGCATCGGTTCGGGGTCGATCAGCGAGGTCAGCTCGAGGCCAAGGCCGGCGGCCGCTCCCCGCACGTGCTGCTGATGACCGCGACGCCGATCCCGCGGACCCTCGGCCAGGTCCTGTACGCGGATCTTGATGTGTCCGATCTGCGCACGCCGCCCGCCGGGCGGGTTCCGATCCGGACGGGGATCCGCCGACCGAACGACCTCGAGGGCACGTGGCGCAAGGTGCGCGAGGAGGCCGCCCTCGGCCATCGAACGTTCGTTGTGGTCCCGCTCATCGAGGAGGGCAACGACCCGGTCGCCGGGAACGTGGCCGCCGAGACCGAGGCGGTCCGCCTGAGCGCGCTGCTCGATCCACTGCGGGTCGGGATGGTCCATGGTCGCCTCAAGGCGACGGAGCGGGACGCCGAGATGGCCCGGTTTCGCGACGGCGATCTGGATGTCCTGGTCGGGACCACGGTCGTGGAGGTCGGCGTGGACGTCCCGGAAGCTACCGTGATGGTCATACAGGGGGCGGATCGGTTCGGGCTCGCGCAGCTCCATCAGCTCCGCGGTCGCGTTGGCCGGGGCTCCATCGAGTCGTTCTGCGTTCTCGTTTCGGACTCCGCGGACGAGATCGCGCAGGCGCGCCTCAAGGTCGTCGCGGAGACCCATGACGGGTTCGAACTGGCGGAAAAGGACTTCGAACTACGGCGGGAAGGCGACGTCCTGGGGCTGGCCCAGAGCGGGTTCCCAAGGCTGCGTGTCGCGTCGCTCCAGGTGGCGGCCCATCGCCAGTCGGCCGTTCGGGCGAGGGCCCAGGCGGAGCGGTTGCTGGATCAGGATGGTCGGATGGAGCCGTCGCGACCGGCGCTATCGGCGGAGCTGGAGTCGGGCTGGTTGCGGAGCGTGGCGGCCGCCGAGCCC
>JANONZ010000039.1:0-14668 GCA_031421095.1 Thermomicrobiales bacterium | reverse complement strand
CCGCGAGGTAGCCGAGGATCGGCCACTCGAACAGCTCCTTCTTGCCCAGCCAGTTGATCCGTCGGCCGAGCTTCGGCACGATCCACGAGCCAAGGACGACCGCATCCAGGTTGGAGGCGTGGTTCGCGGCGATGATCAACGGCCCGTTGCGAGGGATCTCGTCGATGGCGCCCGACACCGTCACCCGGGTCAGCGCCCGGCAGAAGATCTGGCCACCGATGTTCAGCATCGAGATCAGTGGGGTGATGGCACTCTCGATCGGCGGTCGGTCGCTCATCCCGTGCCGGCCCGGCGCCACTCGGCATCGGCCCGGCGCGCCTCGGTATCGCGGATGGCGCCGACCACGGCGTCGACCGTGTCCTCGAACCGGTTTCTGTCGGTCGCGATGATCCGGGCGTCATCGGCGATGCGCAGCGGGGCCACGGCACGCGTCGTGTCGAGCTCATCGCGCCGCCGGAGGGCCTCCAGGATGGCCGTCGCCTCAGGGCCGTCGGATTCGAGTGCCCGCTCCTCCGTCCGGCGCCGGGCACGTTCCTCGACGGACGCGTCCAAATAGATCTTGAGATCAGCGTCCGGGAGCACGACCGTGCCGATGTCTCGGCCGGCCATGATGATCCCGCCGCCTGACGCGAGCGCTCGCTGGCGATCGAGCAGGGCGGCGCGCAGTGCCGGGAGCGCCGCGACGGCGGAGACTGCAGCGTCGACGGCTGCGCTCCGGACGTCGCTCGTGTGATCAACTTCGTCGACGAGCACGCGAGACAGCCGCCCAGCCTCGTCAGGTGCGAGCTCCACCTCGGTCACGAGTGACTGCAAGCCCTCCGCATCCGTGGCCGACACGCCGCGCCGGAGCGCCAACCAGGTCACGGCACGATAGAGCAGGCCCGTATCGCAGAAGCGATAGCCAAGCTGGAGGGCCGCCGCGGCCCCGACGCTGCTCTTGCCGGACGAACCTGGGCCATCGAGTGCGACCACGAGTCGATCCGAAGGGACGGAGCTCTCCATCCGGAGAGGATAGCCGGAGGGCCGTGTCTCAGGCGCTACCGTCGTCGCCGGGCCGTTCTCGGGTGGGTTCCGCGGCCTTGGCGCGGACGCCCTGGCGACTGGTGCCCGCGCCGCCGGCCAGGCCGCGAACTTCCGGGGCGCGCAGGCGTCGTGCACGGCCGCTGGCCAGGTCGTCCAGCCGGACCGGGCCGATCCGCACCCGGACCAGCCGTTCCACGGGTGCACCGACGACCCCGAACATCCGACGCAGCTGGCGCTTCCAGCCCTGGGCGAGGATCGCCCGATACCAGGACAGCTCGCCCGGCGGTGGCAGCAGCAGCGCGACCAGGTTGCGCGTCTCGATCTCGGTCGTGCGCCGAAGGCCCGTCAGCGTCGCGAGGCCCTCGTCAAGCTGGATCCCGACCTTCAATGCTGCGACCTGTTCCGCGCTGAGCGGCCCGCGCAGGCCGATGGCGTATTCACGTTCGATCCCGTGGCGCGGGTGCAGGACACGGTCCGCCCAGGGCCCGTCGTTGGTCAGGACCAGCAGCCCTTCCGAGTCCTGGTCCAGTCGACCGACCGGGTAGAGCCGGGCGTTATCGGGCAGCAGCGCGGTAGGGATCATGTCGATGACCGTCCGCGTGGCATGCCGATCCCGAACCGTCGAAGTGACACCGGCCGGCTTGTGGAGTAGAAGGTATTCGGCCGCCGACGCGCCACCGATCACCCGGCCGTCGACCGCGATGATCGCCTTGGCGGGGTCCACCTGGGTGCCCAGGGTCGCCACCTTCCCGTCGACGGTCACGCGACCGTTGGCGATGAGCACCTCACTCGCCCGGCGAGATGCCACGCCGGAAGCGGCAAGGACCTTCTGGAGTCGATCGCTGGCCATCAGTCGGCCTCCGTAGTGGTATGACCGTCGAGGGAAGGGTCCGCGAAGAGCGGCTCCGTGATCGGCTCTCCGCCCTCCTCGGCGAGGCGCGCCGCGATCTCGACATCGAGCGGCGGCAACTCGTCCAGGCTGGTGAGGCCGAACCGTTCGAGGAATTCGAAGCCCGTGCCGTACAGGAATGGCCGGCCGGGCGCCTCGGAGCGGCCCAGCTCCACAAGGAACCGGCGATGGAGCAGCGTCCGGATCGTGTAGTCGGAGTCGACGCCGCGGATCCGCTCCACGGCCGACTTCGTCACGGGCTGACGATAGGCCACGATCGCCAGCGTCTCCAGCGATGCCGGAGACAACCGGACGGCGTCGGCGCCGACGTACCGAGCGACGAGCGCCCCGCCTTCGGGCGCGGTGGCCAGCTCTACCCGGTCACCGTCGATGAGCAGGCGGATACCACGGGCTCGCAATGCGACCTCCAGATCGCCCAGCCGGGCATCGACGGTCGCCCGATCCGTGCCCGCGAGGGTCGCGATCTCGCGGCGCGAGAGCGGGCGTTCCGCGACGAACAACAAGGCCTCCAGCGCGGCCTCGGTCAGTTCGATCGGCGTCGGCTCGATGGGCGTCGCCTCGGTCGTGTCCGCCACGGGCATGTCGGTCGTGTCCGTCACGCGAACGACTCCAGGGATTCGTCGAGTGGCGCGTCGAGGACGACCTCGACACCGGCCGCACTTCGCTCCACGGCTGTCGTGGCGCGCGCGACGATCGGTCCCCACGGGACGGCTTGCTCCACAACGATCTCGCCGCGCTTCATGAGCTCCAGCATGGCGAGGAACGTGATTGCGATCACGACCCGATCGCGCACCCCGTGGAGGAGATCCTGCAGCACGACCCGCGGAGCATCCATGAGCGCCGCCCGGATGATCGCCGCACGCTCCGTGATGGTGACGATCCTGGCCAGCGATCCAGTCCGTGGCTCAGGTGGTGGCGCGATCGTGGCAAGCCGGTCAAGCGCACGGACGAGCCGTGCGGGGTCGAGCCGCGAAGCTTCGGCCGGCCGAGCTCCGGCCAATCCCGCGGCATGGGCCGTGCCGGGTTCGCGCCGGAAGAGCCCGACCCGACGGATCGCCTCCTCTGCCAGACGAAGGCCGGCGTCGCGATGGGCTCGGTAGAGCAGCAGCCGGGCACGCAACTCGGCCTCGGGATCCGCGTTCTCCTCGATGACCGCGGCCGGATCCATCGCCTGGGTCTGGCGCGGCAGCAGCGCACGACTCTTGATCAGGATGAGCTGGCTGGCGATCGCGACGAACGAGCTGACGTTCCCCAGCCGATCCGCCTCCAGCCGTCCGAGCGCATCCAGGTACGCGTCGGCGAGGGCACCCAGTGGCACGGTCAGCACGTCGAGCTGGCGGGCCTCGATGAGCGACAGGAGCAGCCCCAGTGGGCCGTCGAACTCCGCCAGTTGGACCTGGGTCCGGGTCTCGGGCCGTCGGCCGTCCCCGAACGTGACCGCCGGCGCGAACGCAGGATCCGGCCTGGCAGCCATGACCGGCACCCCGACCGCAGACACCCCCGGCGAACCACCCGGCACCATCAGTTCGCTTCGTCCGCGAGTCGCAGGAGCTCGCCGAACTCCGTATCGCGTGGCGCGTCCTGATGGCGGATGAGTCCGACCGTCCGCGGCGAGCAGCCGGCGGCGAAGGCCAGCGTGGCGGACGTCTCCGAGTGGGTCCGGAGGCGGATCAGGGCCGTCGCGACTCCGGGCGCGATACCCACGACGTGCCAGATCCATCTCCCGTAGCGGCTCCCAAGTGTGTAGGCGACCCTCGGCCAGACGCCCGTATCGCCCTTCCCGGCGTCATGCAGGAGTCCAGCGCGCAGGACATCGAGATCGGTCACATCCTCGGCACGCAGCGAGCGAACGACGTCGAGGCCGTGACGCCGGTCGGCGACGTGCATGGAATCGAACAGGGCCAGCTGCGCGGGGGTCATCCAGGGCACCAGCGCCGCGCGCTCCGCGGGCGTCACGTTCGCCTGCATGTGCGCCCGGAACTGGCGGGCCCTAGCGGCCCACCAGGAAGGAGTAGAAGGCATTGATGATCGGCCCGAAGATCCGGCCACCGATGGAATTGCCCGGCGGCAGGAAGAAGAGCGCCATCAGGATGAAGAACCCGTATCGCTCCAGGATCGGCCGGATCTGGTACTCCGTTCGACGGTCGAGGAACGCAAAGAGCACCTTTGAACCGTCGAGTGGTGGGATGGGGATCAGGTTGAAGATCATCAGCACCAGGTTGATCTGCACGAACAACGAAAGCACCAGGGCCAGCAGGAGAACCAGCCCGGTGAGCTCAGGGCCGGCGATGAGGAAACGGAGCGGGATCGCCGCAACGGTCGCCAGAAGGAGGTTGGAGAGTGGACCCGCGGCCGCTACCAGCGCCTCACCTCGGCGGCCGCCCTGCAGGTTCATCGGGTTGACCGGCGTCGGCTTGGCCCAGCCGAATCCGAACGCCCCACCGGTCGCGGCCGAGGCGATGAACGTCAGGGCGAGAAGGGATCCGCCGACGGGATCGAAATGGGCGATCGGGTTGAGCGTCAGGCGCCCGAACAGTTTGGCCGTGCCGTCGCCCAGACGGTACGCCGCCAGGGCATGGCTGAACTCGTGGACGGGCAGGCCGACGAGCAGCATGATCGCCACGACGATGACGGCGGGAATGACGAGTTCGAGGTCCAAAGGGCACCTTGGTTGCGGGGATGGGCTCTATCGTAGCGGGCCGGGCGGCGCGGGCCTTCGGTCCGTCACAACCGCGCGAGCAGATCCGCCTTCTTCTCGTCGAATTCCACCGATGTGATGGCGCCGCGGTCACGCAGGTCGGCGAGACTCGCGAGGGTTCGCGTCACTTCGTCGGGGTTGGCGCGCGAGGCCGGGGCCGCTGGTGCCGGTGCCGATGGTCCGGCCGCTGCGGGCATCGCAGCGCTGGAGCCCGAACCTGGAGCGGAACCGGCGACCGCCGGTGGGTTGGCTCGGATCGGCGGGCTGGGCGCCCACCCGGAGCGTTCCATGTCGACCTCGTACTCGTGCTTGGCGTCCAGCATCGCCTTCTTGAAGACGATCGGGCGGCGGATCATCCGGAACCGTTCGATGCCGCTCTCGGCGGCGGTCAGGACAGTCAGATCGCCGAAGTCGAAGATCCGTCCAAAGACCGATTGCACCAGCAAGGCGTCGTTGATCTTCTCGAGTGAACTATCCGTCGACGAGCGATTGAGAACGCCTTCGACCTGGATGACACGCCGATTGGTCAGCACGTACTCCTGGTTGACATAGCGCAGCGCGGTCCAGGCGAGGACGGCGAGCCCACCCAGGACCAGGACGAGGATCACCCAGCCGAGCACTGACCGGACCACTCCTGACGGTCCCGCAGAGTCCATGTTGGCGCTGATCCAGAAGAGCACGGCCGCGATCAGGATCGCGAGGATCGTGTATCGGGCGCCCCAGATGAAGGTGAACGGATGCTGCTTGTTGCGGTGGAGGATCCGCTCCCCGGTCGAGAGCAACCCATCGGCGTAGCTCATGTGGCAGGTGCCTCCCTCTCAAGCCCGTGGGTGGGCCCGACTGTAGACGTCCCGGATGCGTTCACCGGTCAGATGCGTGTACAGCTGCGTCGTGGAGATACTCGCATGCCCAAGCAACTCCTGGACGATGCGCAGGTCGGCGCCGCCTTCCAGCAGATGGGTCGCGAACGAGTGGCGCAGGGTGTGCGGACTGACCCGGTCGGCGAGACCGGCAGCGGCTGCCGCGCGTTTGACGGCGGCCCACGCCTGTTGGCGGGCAAGGCGACGTCCGCGATCACCGATGAAGATGGGGCCACCGCGCAGTGGGCTGACGTGACCAAGTGCCAGCAGTCGCTCACGCGGACCGGTCATCCAGCGCACGAGCTCATCCAACGCCACATCACCCACCGGCACCAATCGCTCCTTGTCGCCCTTGCCGATGACCCGGACGAACGCGCCATCCACGGACAGGTCCTCGCGATCGAGTCCGACCGCCTCGCTGATCCGCAGCCCCGCCGCGTACAACAACTCGAGCAGGGCCCGGTCGCGTTCCGTGCCCGGTTCGTCGGCGCCGGCCGCCTCCAGCAGCCGTCCGACTTCCTCCTGCGTCAGCGTCTCTGGCAGCAGCCGCGACGGCCGTGGGAGGTCGATGTGCGCCGCGACGTCGAAGAGGATCAGGCCCTCCCCGTAGGCGAACCGGTAGAAGCCCTTGAGGGCCGCCGCCCGACGGCGCAGGCTGCTGGGCGCCAGGCCGGGATCGGCGCGCCGGCCCCGCCGGCTCCGCGCGGCGAGGTACCCGACGGCGGCATCCGCGGAGGTCGCCCAATCTCGACTCACGTCACGGGACGCCAGGAAATCGGCCAGGTCGGCTCGGTAGGCCCGGATCGTCGCCGGTGCCAGGCCACGTTCGACGTGCAGGTATGTCAGGTATCCGTCGATCGTGCCGTGCAGGTCGGCCACGGGACGGACGAGCTCAGCCAGTCCGCGCCACGCCGCCGCGCCACGCCTCGGCGCGGTCGAGGAGCTCGCGGGCACTGGCCAGCGTCGCCGCCCCGCCAGCGTCGCCACCCAGCATCTGGGCCAGCTCCACGATCCGACCCTCGCGGTCCAGGCGCTCGATCTCGGTGACCGTGCGGCCATCTCGCTCACGCTTGGCGATCCGGTAATGCGCGTCGGCATGGGCCGCGATCTGCGGCAGGTGCGTCACGCACAGGACCTGGTGGCGCCGAGCCAGTGACCACAGGCTGCGCCCGACCGGATCCGCACTTCGGCCGCCGATCCCCGTGTCGACCTCGTCGAAGACGAGGACCGGCGTCTCGTCGGCCTCCGCCAGCACCTGCTTGATGGCCAGGGCGACGCGAGACAATTCGCCGCCTGAGGCGATCCGGGCCAGCGGCCGGGGCGGCTCACCGGGATTCGGCGCCAGCCGATAGACGACCTGGTCGGCGCCGCTTGGATCGAACGCGATCGCGTCGCCATCGAGTTCGATCGCCGCCTCGTCGGCGGCGGCCGAGCGCCGACCCAGGCTCACCTCGAACACGCCGCTCGGAAAGCCGAGTTCGTGCAGCACACCGCCGACCGTCGTGGCAAGCGCCGTGCCGGCGGTCCGGCGGGCCTCGGACAGCGCCGCAGCAGCCGTGGCAACCTCGGCCAGCAGGGCCGCGTCCTCCCGTTCACGGCGGGCTCGCTCGCCATCGAGGCCGCGCAGGCGTTCGAGCTCGACGATGGCCCGCGCACCGTGCGCGATGACCTCGTCCTCGCCGTCGCCGTACCGGCGCTCAAGCGCGAAGATGGTCCCGAGGCGCTCCTCGAGTGCGCGGATGGCGCTGGGATCGTGCTCGATGCCGTCAGCAAGCACGCGGACCTCGACGGTCACATCGTCGAGTTCCGCCTCCAGCCCGGCGAGCCGTTCGGCCAGCGGCTCGAAGCGGGCGTCCAGCCGGGCCAGGCCCCGGACCTCGCGCAGGCCGATGGCCGTCGCATCGCGCGCCCCTGCGCCATCGCCACTCAGTGCCTCACGGACGGCCGCTGCTCCCCGGGCGATCGCCTCGCCATGCTGAGCGGCCGACAGGTGCGCGCGGATCTCGGCGGCCTCGCCCGGGCGCAGGCGTGCGGCGGCGATCTCGGCCGCCTCGTGCTCCAGCTCATCCACACGGCGGGCAAGCTCTCGCGGATCGATCGCGAGCTCTGCCAGCGCCGAGCGGTTCGCGCGCCAACGCATGACCGCATCGGCCATCGCAGATCGAGCGGTCCCATGTCCCCCGAACGCGTCCAGCAGGTCGCGTTGCCAGCGTTCGTCGAGCAGTCGCTGTTGGTCGTGCTGGCCATGGATCTCGATCAGCGGCCCGACTTCGTCGGCCAGGCGCGAGGCGGTCGTCGCCAGATCGTCCAGGCGAGCCGTCGAACGGCCACTCGCGCTGATCTCTCGGACCGCGATGAGCGGCTCCGGCATTCGGTCGAACAGCGCTTCCACCCGTGCCGTCTCCGCGCCATGGCGGATCAGGTCCGTGTCCGCCCGCGCTCCGCACACGAGCCCAAGCGCATCGATGAGCAGACTCTTGCCGGCGCCGGTCTCGCCGCTGATGACATTCAGGCCATCGCCCAGGGTCAGGCGCAATCGGTCGATGAGCGCGAGGTCGCTGACGGTCAGCTCCAGGAGGCGTCCGGCTGTCACGACGGCAGCAACGCGACCTTGTGGCGGAGCAGGTCCCAGAACGGTAGGGCGCCACTGGGTGAGATGAGCCGGATCGGCCGCACGACGGCCCGGACCTCCACAACGTCACCGACCTGGATGGCGATGTCCTCACGACCGTCCACGGAGACCAATGCCTCGTACGCGTCGACGACCGTGCAGCGAACGGTCTGCGATGGGCTGACCACGACGGAGCGGATGGCGGACAGGTACGCGGCGATCGGAGTCAGGATCAGGTTTCGGCTGGTGGGGTCCAGGATCGGGCCTCCGGCTGAGAACGAGTAGCCGGTGGAGCCGGTCGGGCTGGAGACGATGAGGCCGTCCGCGATGAACGTCGCGAGGTGGGTGTCGTCAATGGCCACATCGAGCCTGCACACGCGGGCCAGTGAGCCGCGGGCGACGACGATGTCGTTCAGTGCGACATGGCGGAGCGCGTCCAGTGCGTGGCCGTCACGCAGGATCCGGCCCTCGAGCGCCATGCGCTCGTCGATCGTGAATTCGCCCGCCACGATCTTGGCCAGCACGTCCTCGAGCTCTCCCGCCTCCGCTTTCGACAGGAAGCCGATCTTGCCGAGGTTGATGCCGAGGATCGGGACGTCGACCTCAGCAACCGCCCGGACCGCACGCAGGAAGGTCCCATCGCCACCCAGCACGACGAGGGCATCGGTCGTGGGTAGCTCCCGCAGCAGTGCATCCAGGTCGCCCGCCTGCGCCTGCCAATGGCCGATCGCGCGCAGCTGGCACCAACCGACGGCACGGGCGCTGAGTTCCACGGCCGCTTCATTGGTCGGGTTGTAGGCGAAACCGATGCGCCGGACGGTCATGCGGTCGTCGCCACGGTGAGGTCCGCGATCCGGTCGCCGATCTCCGCACAGCCCGGACCGACCGCGAGATGCACGAGGAACTCGCGGTTGCCTTCCGGGCCGGTGATCGGCGATGCGATGACCGCGCGCGTCCCGAGGCCCAGCTTCTGAGCGGTCGTGACGGTGCGCTCGAGCACCTCGCGGTGGATGGCGGGATCGCGCACGACGCCGTGGTCCGTCCGGCCGCGACCGGCCTCGAACTGCGGCTTGACCAGCGGGACGATCTGGCCGCGCGGTGCGAGGGTCGCGGCAACCGGTCCCAGGATCAGCGCCAGCGAGATGAATGAGGCGTCGATGACGGCGAGGGAGATGGGCTCCGGCAGGGTCGTGACGGTCAGCGTGCGGGCGTTCGTACGCTCCATCGACACGACTCGCGGGTCGCGGCGCAGCGATTCGGCGAGTTGACCGCGGCCCACGTCGAGAGCGTAGACCCGGCTCGCGCCCCGTTGCAACAAGACGTCGGTGAAGCCGCCGGTGGAGGCACCAACATCGAGACACACGAGGCCACGCGGATCGATCGCGAACGCGTCGAGCGCCGCCGCCAGCTTGTGGCCGCCTCGGCTGACGTACGGATCAGGCTCCACGACCACGACCGTCGCCATCATGTCGATCAGGTCCCCCGACTTGCGGTCATGACGGGCGGCGTCGCCCTCCCCCACCCTGACCTTGCCGGCCAGGATGAGTGCCTGGGCGCGGCTGCGCGACTGGACCAGGCCGCGCTCCACGAGCAGTTGGTCCAGCCGGACACGAGACGTCCTGATCGTCGATGCGGGGCTCACGCGCCTATCGTGGCACAGCCCGCTTCACGGGGAGTCATCCGCGAGGACGGGGCCGATGGTGCGTGGCGGGTGCCTCGCGATGTGCGGCGGATAAGGGCCATCTGCCTGGCTACCTCCATGACAGTGTCCAGGACGCCGTCAGCCGCTGGTGCGTGCCTCTGAGCGGCCGGGTGTCGCCTTCAGGATCCCCAGCGTATCCCGGACCTGGGACGCCAGGCCCGCCGCATCCAGGCGCAGCATGCGACGCAGGTCGGCCACGGATCCGTGGTCGACGAACCGGTCGCCGGAGATGCCGATCACACGCACCGCCACCTCTCGATAGGCGGGATCGGTCAGGCGCGCCTCCTCCAGGAGTTCGAGCACTCCGCTGCCAAACCCACCCGTTGTGACGCTCTCCTCGAAGGTGACGATGAGGCGCTTCCCGCGCGCCGCGTCAAGGATCAATTGGTCGTCGAGCGGCTTCGCGAATCGGGCGTTGATGACGCCGATCGACCAGCCCTCGGTCTCCAGTGCGTCGGCCGCCTCCAGCGCGCGCGCGACGATCGGCCCGAACCCGACGAACAACAGATCGCGCCCCTCGCGGAGCACCTCGCCGCGCCCGACTGGGATCACCTCGGGCGTCACGGGCGGCAGGCCGAAACCGGCGTCGCGCGGGAAGTGCAGCGCGAATGGATGGTCCTGGCTCATCGCGCTATGCAGCAGCGAGCGCAACTCCTGCTCGTCCCTGGGCGAGGCGATGACGAGATTCGGCAGCTGCCGCTGCGCAGGCAGGGTGAACATCCCCTGGTGGCTCGTCCCGTCCTCCCCTACGAGGCCGGCTCGGTCCACGGCGATGAGCACCGGTTGATCGTTCTGGCAGACGTCATGGACGGTCTGGTCGAAGGCCCGCTGGAGGAACGTCGAATAGAGCGCCACGACCGGTCGAAGGCCGCCCATCGCCATGCCTGTCGCCATCGCGACCGAGTGCTGCTCGGCGATCCCGACGTCGAACATCCGATCCGGGAACTCCGCCTGGAACTTGGCCATGCCCGTCCCGGTCGGCATGCCGGCCGTGATCCCGACGATCCGTCGGTCCGTCCTGGCGAGCTCGATCAGCTCGGCGGCGAAGGTTGCGGTGTAGTTGGGGTGCTTCGTCGGTGCCTCGGCGACGGCGGCCGGGGGCGCGGCATCGTCGGCCATCGATTCGGTCGGCATCGGTCGCGTGGTGCCGTCGTAGGCGTCGGTCCGCGGCGCCATGTCAATGGGTGGCAACGCCGCGCCGTGGAAGCCGACCTGGTCGGCCTCGGCCGGGCGGAAGCCACGGCCCTTCTGGGTTCGCACGTGGACGATGGTCGGTCCGGGCAATACGAGCGCCCGACCCAGTGTCTCGAGCAGTGCATGCAGGTCGTGGCCGGGCACGACGCCGATGTAGGTGAGGCCGAGATCCTCGAACAACTGCCCCGGTTGGGCGAAGTTGACGACCGACGCGCGCAAGCGCCGGCTCCACTCGAGGACGGTCGGGCCCACCACCGGGATCCGCCCGACCATCCGATCGTAGGCGCTCTTGCCCTGTTGCCACGTGGGTGACAGCTTGATCCGGCTCAGGTATGTGGAGAACGCCCCGACCGTCGGGCTGATCGACATCTCGTTGTCGTTGAGCACGATCAGCATCTGTGTCTTGCGCTGACCGATGTCATTCAGCGCCTCGAGAGACAGACCACTCATGAGTGCCGCATCACCGACGACGACGGCGATCCGCTGCAGCCCGTGTCGCAGGTCGCGAGCCTCGGCGAGTCCCTGGGCGATGGACAGGCCCGTGCCCGCGTGGCCACCATCGAACACATCATGGGGCGACTCCGAGCGACGCGGGAAGCCGCCGATCCCGTCCATCTGGCGGAGCGTACCGAAACGCTCCAGGCGGCCGGTCAGGAGCTTGTGCGGGTAGGCCTGGTGGCCGGTATCCCAGACGATCCGGTCGCGTGGCGATTCGAGCAGTCGGTGGAGCGCGATGGTCAGCTCCACCACCCCGAGTGAGGACCCGAGATGACCACCAGTGATCGCGACCGTACGGACGATCGTCTCCCGGATCTCGATGGCGAGCTGCGCCAGCTGGATCTCGTCGAGACCGCGCAGGTCGGCGGGGCCCTGAAGGGTCGGCAGGATCGGCACGGGCGATGAGCTCCTGAGGAGTCCGGTTCTGGACCGCCGGTGTTCGGTCGCACGATGTTCGGTCGCACAAGACGAATCGCTCGACTCGCCTCTGATAGTGGTTCGCAGGTCAGGGCGCACGGGATCAGCGCCGCCAGATTGTAAACCTGTTCCTTGCAGGTCGCGCGTTTCGGTCGCACGACGCATGGATCCGAGGGTGCCGTGGCGAGCGGCCGGCCTGGCTAGATCCCTGGCGGTTCGTCCGTCGCGTCCTCAGGCCGAACCTCTCGTGTCTCCAGCGCGCCGCCAGCCCGCGCGACCAGCTGCTGGACGCGCAGCTCGGCATCCCCGAGGAGCTTTTCGCAGCGCGCCTGCAGCGCCACCCCGCGCTCATACAGGGCGATGGCCGCCTCGAGCGTCTGGCCTCCCGCCTCGAGCTCGGCCACGGACCCCTGGAGCTGGACCAGCGCCTCGTCAAAGGTCAGGGATTCGATCGCGGGGTCAGTCGTCATCGCCACCATCGTCCTCATCGTCGGACCCGGCCAGTCGCCCGAGGCGCGGGGCGATGAGCATACCAAGGCCGACGCCGACGACCGCCACGAGCGCCACAAAGCCAAGGAACAGGATCAGCTCGCCCATGGCGTCGGCCGTCCGCACTCAGCGTTCGTCGGCCGGTGCCGCTTGTTGATCGGCCGTGGCCGGTAGTTCGCCTGAGGCGACCCGGAGCGTCAGTCGCGTGCCGGACGGGGCATCGCTCGGATCGCGCACGATGCAGCCGTCGGCCGCCCGCCGGACGATCGCGTAGCCGCGGTCCAGAGTCGCCTGTGGGCCCAACACGACAAGCGCCGCAGCGGCAGCCCCCAGCTGTGAGCGGGCGTGTGTGACGCGCCGCACGGCCAACGCGTCGAGGACATCCGAACGCTCCAGGTGGGTCCGAACCCTGGCGAGCCGACCCTGCAGGATCGGGGTCAACCGCGACCCGAGTCGGTCGGCGCTTCGACGCTCGGCAGCCAGGCGGTCCTGCGCCGCCCGGGTCGCCCGATCCACGAGCAGGCCCACGCGCTCCCTGGCGCTCGCCAGTTGCGCGGCGGGGTTCAGTCGATCGAGTGCGCGCCGTTCGGCGAGGACCTCGCGAGCGGTCGACTGAAGGCGTACGCCCGCCGCTATGTCGAGGCGACGACCTCCGGCCCGGACGGCAACCCGGAACTCGGCCCGGTCCGGCACGACCACCTCCGCGGCTGCGGATGGCGTCGGGGCCCGGACATCGGCAGCGAAGTCTGCCAGCGTGACATCCACCTCGTGACCGACGCCGCACACCACCGGGATGCTGTGAGCCGCGACGGCGCGCACGACCGATTCGTCGTTGAACGCCCAGAGATCTTCGAGCGAGCCGCCGCCGCGGGCCAGGATCGTCACGGCGGGCGCTTCGTCGGGCCGCCCGGCGGCGATACGCTCGGCGGCATAGCGTTCCACTCGGCGGAAGGCCGCCACCAGGCTCGCTGGCGCGGCCTCACCCTGGACCTGCGCGGCCACGAGGAGGACCCGGGTCAACGGCCAGCGTCGCCCGAGGACATGGCAGATGTCCTTCCAGACGGCTCCGGTCGGGCTCGTGATGACCGCGATGGTCGCCGGTCGAGGCGGCAACGACCGCTTGCGGGCGATGTCGAACAGGCCCTCGGCCGCCAGCCGAGCCTTGAGCGCCTCGAACTGCAGGGTCAGGTCGCCGAGACCGGCCGGCTGGATGGATTCGACGTAGAGCTGGAGGGCGCCCTGGGGCTCGAACAGGTCGATCCGACCGTGGGCGACAACGCGCAGCCCGGCCTGGGCCTCGAAGGCAGAGCGCACCCTGTCGTCTCGGAACCAGACGCATTGGAGCTGATTGCGCTCATCCTTGAGCGCGAAATACCCATGTCCGGCGGAGGAGATGGTGACCCGCCCGATCTCGCCTTCCACCCACAGGTCCGCCAGGCGCGGATCGGAGCGCACCGCGGCACGGATGGTGCGGGTGGCTTCACTGACGCCCAGGATCCGGACGCCGTACGTGCCGGGCGCGGCCGACGTCGACTCGGCTGGGATCGTGTCCCAGCTCGGCAGCGCCCAGTCCGGCGGGTCGGCGCGGGTCATCGACTCATGGGATGGCGAGGCTTCCGACCCGGGTCGCCAGCGTCGGGCTCAACGGCACGAACCTAGATCCGAGTCTGGTAGTCCCCGGTCCGGGTGTCAACGCGGATGGTGTCGCCGGTCTCGACGAAGATCGGAACCTGGACGACGAGTCCAGTCTCCGTGACGGCCGACTTGCGGGCGCCAGTCTGGGTGTCGCCCGCGAAACCGGGTTCCGTGTCGACGACCGCCAGATCCACGGTCACTGGCAGCTCCACGCCGATCGTCTCCCCCTGGTAGCTCGTCCGGTCCAGTGTCATCCCGTCCTTCAGGTACTGGGCGGTCTCGCCCAGCTGGAGGGTCGTGAGGGAGAACTGGTCGTACGTGTCGTTATCCATGAAGTGGTGGTCGTCGCCGTCGCGGTAGAGGAACTGGACGGGACGCTTCTCCATCGAGGCTCGCGGCCACTTCGTGCCTGCCTGGAACGAGCGATCGACCGTCTGGCCACGCTTGATGTTGCGCAGCGTGATCTTGACCTGGGCGGAGCCGCGGCCCATCTTGATGTGGTGGTAGTCGAGGATCTGCCAGAGCTCGCCGTCGAGCTCGATGGCCACGCCCTTCTTGAGTTCACCGGTGCTGATCATGGACGAGCTCCTGGGCATGATCTCCGGCCGGTCGAGCAGGTGCGTGGTGCACG
>JANONZ010000038.1:0-6159 GCA_031421095.1 Thermomicrobiales bacterium | reverse complement strand
CCAGGCGGCGAGCTCGAGCACGGCGTCCGGCGACTCACGCGCCATGATCTCGACCAGCCGAGGATGTCCGAGGAAGTAGCCCTCGCGCACGGTGTCGGCGAAGTGCTGCTCCCAGGAGTCCTCCGGGTCGCGCGTCCCGAGTGCCGCGTTGATGCCGCCGGAGGCGAGCACGGTGTGTGCGTCCAGCCGCGCGCGCTTCCCGAGGATGAGCACCTGCACGCCCGCCTGTGTGGCAGCGATGGCGGCGCGGCAGCCGGCCGCGCCGGTGCCGATGACGAGGACGTTGGACGTCTCGGTTCGATGCACGAACTCATGATGCACCCAACGGCGTCCGCATACGATTACGGTGTGCTGATGACGAGCGCCACCTCCTGCACGATCTCGTCATAGGGTTGGGGGCAGTGGCAGCTCGCCAAGGAAACGTCGCGGCGGCCGGAGTGAGAGAAGTTAACCGTCTCGTACGAGCCGTTGTGGATATCTCGCTTGCACCGCGAGTTCGATCGGGACTAGACCTGCTGGTGTTGATGACGCAAGCGCAGGAGTCTCATCATGAGCACCGAAGAGAACAAGACTCCCGCCCGCCGGTTTATCCCGGATCCACCGAACCTCTTCGTCTGATGGCTCGATGGCGGTCGCGGGGAGACGATCGACCCCGATTCAGGTCATAACCAAGCCCTGACCAGGGCGAACGAGGGTCGGACGGCGAACGATCTGGTCCCGTGAGACGTGGTGGATGGGCCGCAGCCGATTTCCGGCAGCCGGCTGACCGTCCCCAGCTCCTCGCGGCAAGGCGGAACGGGTACGACCTCGGCCGGATCCTGACCGACCGCCCCGAGCTCAAGGCACTCCGCGTCGCGACGGCCTGGATGCACGCCGCCGGCCGGCGTGGGCGGTACGCCGAGCTCGTCGGACCGGATGGGTCGCTCGTCGGACCGGGTTCTCGCCCGAGGAGGCCGCGATCCTGCCCGACACCTCCGGATCCCGGGCGTGGTCATAGAGGGGTCGCCGGTCTCGGCCTGAGCCTGCGGCGGGCCGGCGCGAGCCTCCGTTCGATCGGATCGAGGACCGCCCTGCCCGAGCCTCACCGAGGGCCCCGCTGGGCTATTCCCGACCTGGGTGGTAGGATTTCGCCATGAGCGAGGATGCGACCATGACCTTCTCCGCCCCCTCCGCCCCTGAGGCACCGATCTTCGACGCCGTGCGCCGCGCGACCGAGCTGGCGATCCTCGATGCCCTCCGCTCGGTCGTCGACCCGGAGATCGGGATGAACGTGGTCGAGCTTGCCCTGATCAAGCAGATCATCCTCGGCCCCGACACGACCGAAGTGAAGATGATCCTGACCACTCCCTTCTGTCCGTACGCCGCGTCGATGCTCCAGCAGGTCAAGGAGCAGACCGAGTCCGTCGTCGAGCACGACGTCAAGGTCACCCTCCTCGCCGAGCCCTGGGACCCGCGCGACGCGGGTCTGATGTGGTGAACCGAGACGAGTCCGCTCCCGCCCGCCCGACCCAGTGACCGACGACGCTCCATCCGCCCCGATCGACTCTCTGGTCGCGACTGGCCAGGGTGACGACGGCACGACCGGTCTGCTCTAGGGCGGCCCGCGGATCCCCAAGGACGACCCCCGGACCGAGGCCTACGGCACGATCGACGAGGCCGTCGCGGCGCTCGGAGTTTCGACCCGGGCAGAGGGCCGGGCCACTTGGTCAGCGAGCGCGACCCGTCTCCGTCGACGATACCTTCGCAAGCCCGGCGAAGGCTGGGCCCAGGATACGCACGCCTATCGCAACCTCGTGAAGTCGTCTGGCGTCGTCTGGATGGTCACGTTTCGCCAGGACGACACGCCGTTCGACTCTTGCAAGGCCTTGGGCGGAAGCGGTCAATCGGGCACGCCGAGGATGCGACGCGGGTTCGTGCTAACGATCGTCGTTGTTGTCGCCTCCGGGATGCCCAGCTCTTTCAGCCGGGGAAGGAACGACTCGACAACGTAGGTGAAGCCCCGGCGGGTGGCGAGCCCCGGGAAGGGACGAAGTCGCCGGGCGGACCGGCGGCTTCGCACAGAGGAGGAGCGGCGGTGAAGGGATCCGGAGCGGTGGCGATCCGATTAGGTCCGACGATGCCGGCCCCGCGAGCTAGTGGGCGCAGCCCTTGGCGCTGCCCGCGTCGTCGGCGGTCCGGAAGCTTGTACCGCAGCCGCAGGCGGCGACCGCGTTAGGGTTGTTCACGGTGAAGCCCCCTCCCATGAGCGTGTCGACGTAGTCGATCTGGGCGCCCCGGAGGAGATCGACGCTCTTGCCGTCGACATAGACGGTCACCCCGTTGGCCTGCAGAACCTTGTCCTCCTCGGTCGGGGAGTCCTCGATCATCATCCCGTACTGGTACCCCGAGCAGCCGCCGCTGTAGACGTAGACGCGCAGGCCGACCTTCGGGTTCGTCTCCTCCGCCGTGATCTCGCGGAGCTTGGCGACAGCCGCCGAGGTCTGGCTGTGTGGGGTCTGCTGGACCTCGAGCATTCCGTGCGTCCTCCTCGGGAGGGGTGGGTGCCGATTGTGATGGATAAGATACGCGGCGGGGTCGGTCCGCCGCCGAGATGCTCATCCTACGCATGGCGATGATTTTGACAAGCGCAGCGCGTAAATGGCTCGTCCCTCCGTGCAGGGACGCGAACCAGGGATGAGGCATTGGCAGCGATCGCCCGTCGGATCCCGCCAGGACTGACACCGTGCATGATGGTTGCGCACGCAACTAGTATTCAAGCGACAGACAGGGTTCAGAGCGGGTGCGTTCCGCGCTGTCCCACGGTGTGGGGCGTAGGCACCAATACCATTTACTGGAACGGGCAGGCACCTCCAGCTCGGCCTGTTCAACGAGCGCAACCTGGCCGAGATCGAGAGCCCCGACTTTCCCGATGAGCCGCTCGTCGTCTGCCGCAATCCGGCGCTCGCGCAAGAGCGGGCCCGCAAGCGCGAGGACCTCCTCGCCGCGACCGAGGCCAAGCTCGCCCCGATCGTCGCCCGCGTCGAGGCCGGCACCCTGCGCGGAGCGGACAAGATCGGGCTCGCCGTCGGGCGGGTCATCGACCGCCACAAGGTCGGCAAGCACTTCGAGCTCGACATCGCCGCCGATCCGGCTGACCGTGCGCCGCCGCGAGACGGCGATCGCGGAAGAGGCGGCGCTCGACGGGCTGTACGTGCTGCGGACCTCGCTGCCGGCCGAGCAGCTCGCGAGCGCCGATTTCGTCCGCGCGTACAAGAGCTGCTCACCCGTCGAGCGCGCGTTCCGCAGCTTCAAGGCGGTCGATCAAGGCGGTCGATCTCGCCATCCGCCCGATCCATCATTGGGCCGAGCGACGGGTCCGGGCCCACGTCTTCCTGTGCCTGCTCGCGCACTACGTCCAGTGGCATCCTGAGCGGGCCTGGGCGCCGCTCCTGCTCCGCGACGAGGCCCGGCCCGAGCTCGCGTCGACCCGATGGCGCCAGCCCAGCGCTCGGCAGCCGCGCTCCGCAATGCCCACCCCCAACGGCTCCCGGGCGGCACGCCGGTCCACAGCTTCCGGACCCTGCTCGCCGGGCTCGGATCGGCCCGAGGTCGAGCTGCTCGACCGCGTCGAGCACGAACCTGGCGAGACACATCTTCGGGCAGCCAGTCGCGGACCGAGGCCGGCAGGAGATAGTGCTGGTGTCTCGCTCGACCGGCCGGAAGTTGTAGCCCACGTCTGCCTCCCTGTTCACTGGCAGCCGATGCCCGAATCGTAGCTGAGCGCCGGCCGTCGCGGGGGGTTTGTGCGACAGACCCAGACGTGAAACAATGGCTCATGAATTCCGAGTAACTTACTCGGATTTACCGGAGATTCCGCATGCGTCCCCGCGATCCTGCTGGCCCGACCGATCGTCTGCGAGCCGGAGCGAGCCCTCTTGGCGCGGCTGGGACTGGACGACCGTGAGCTGGTGGAACAGATATCCCGTTTGGCTCACTCCACCGCGCGAAATCGACGTCGCGATCGTCGCGCTGACCCTCTTGACGGCGTACATCCACTCCACGCTCGGCGGCCTACTGTTCCTGGCCAACGCGGCCGGGTTCACGGTCCTCGCTGTGGCGATGGTCGCGCCGATCGGCCTGGCCGTGCGCTTCCGCGGCCTGGTGCGTGTCGGCCTCGGCGCCTTCAGCGCGGCCACCATCGGCAGCTGGGTGTTGATCGGTGCCCGCTACTCGACCGGCTACCTCGCCACCGGCATTGAGATCGCGCTCCTTGCTCTTATCGCCATCGCCACGTACCGCCAGTACGGTGGCTTCGTCGCGATCGCCCAGCTCGTCGCCGGGCAACTGGCTCGCCTGACCCGCTTCGCTTCCCGGCTGACCCTCGTCGCCGCGTTGATCCTGCTCGCGGTCGCGCTGGCAGCCTGCGGCTCCGGGTCGGGTGCGCCGGGCACCTCGGCAGCGGCGTCAGCTGACCCGGACGCTCCCACCATCGTGGCCATGGGGACCGCGTTCACCACGAAGGAGCTGACAGTCCCCGCCGGCAAAGCGTTCAGCCTTGTCTTCGAGAATCAGGACGGCGAACCCCACAACGTCACGATCTTCGCTGAAGGGGCCGATCCGGTCTTCGTCGGTGATATCTTCTCCGGCCCAGCGACGAAGTCCTATGCCGTCCCCGCATTGGCGACCGGCCGCTATCGGTTCCGCTGCGACGTCCACCCGGAGATGACGGGCACGCTGGTCGTCGAGTGATCCGTCACTCGTCGCGTCGGCGACCGAGCGGTGCCCTGCCGTCCCGTGCTAGCTCTCGCCCGCTCTGTACTCCCGTGTGTCCTCGGGGACGTCGCCCTGATCCGGATCTTTCTCGAGCTCGCCGCCCACGTGATTCTGCCGCGCTCAGAAACGCGCGGCGCTGCGGACCTGGGATCCGTCGAGCCCGGTTGACCTCGCGCTGCCAGGTGTCGGATTTTCCGAGCGGAGGTAGCCGATGACTGCTTTCCGGCGGGACCCGGTCCGCGCGACCGATTCTCACCGCGTCGTCATCGTCGGGGGCGGATTCGCCGGGCTGTACGCCGCTCGCGAGCTGGGCGGCGACCCGGCCATCGACCTGACCCTGGTCGATCGCCGCAACTTCCACCTGTTCCAGCCGTTCCTCTACCAGGTCGCGACCGGTGCCCTCTCCCCGGGCGAGATCGCCCAGCCGCTCCGAGCGATCCTTCGACGCCAGCGGAACACGACCGTCATCCTTGCCGCGGCGGCCGGGCTCGACCCGAACGGGCGCCGCCTACTTGCGTCGGACGGCGGCCCGATCGAGTACGACACTCTGGTCGTCGCGACCGGTGCCCACCACGCCTACTTCGGCCACGACGAGTGGGCGCCCTTTGCCCCGGGCCTCAAGACGATCGAGGACGCGACCGAGATGCGCCGTCGGATCCTCATCGCGTTCGAGGCGGCCGAGCGGGAAGCCGACCCGGTCCGAAGGTCCGAGTGGATGACGTTCGTCATCGTCGGCGGCGGCCCGACCGGCGTGGAGTTGGCCGGCGCACTGGGCGAGATCGCCCACAACACGCTCCGGCGCGACTTTCGATCGATCCACCCGCCGGATTCGAGGATCGTCATGGTCGAGGCCCTGGATCGGATCCTGACGACGTTCCCGCCTGGGCTGTCGGGCAGCGCCACCCGGGCACTCGTGCGGCTCGGGGTCACGGTCCGGACCGGGACGCCGGTGATCGGCATCGACGAGCACGGGGTGACCATACGGCTCGGCCGGGAGGCGGGGGCGCCCGAGGAACGGATCCCGGCCAAGACGGTCCTGTGGGCGGCCGGTGTCCAGGCGAGCTCGTTCGGGCGGATGGTCGCGGAAGCCACCGGGGCGGACTCGGACCGCTCGGGCCGGATCCGGGTGAGCCCCGACCTCACGATCCCCGGCTACCCTGAGATCTTCGTGATCGGCGACCTCGCCCTGGTCGGGGAACCCGGCGGTCGACCGGTCCCGGGGGTCGCCCCGGCGGCGATCCAGATGGGCCGCTATGCGGCGGGCTCGATCCGGCGGCGCCTGCGGGAGGAGCCGGTCGAGCCGTTCCGCTACCGCGACAAGGGCAACCTCGCGACGATCGGCCGGGCGAAGGCCGTCGCCGACCTGGGCCGGTTCCGCCGGTTCGGGGGCTTCCCGGCCTGGCTCCT
>JANONZ010000037.1:0-5058 GCA_031421095.1 Thermomicrobiales bacterium | reverse complement strand
GAGGACGAACCGACACCCGAGCAACTGGCATCGGTCGGGGCGCGCGGGCTGTTCGGGCTGTACCAGGGCGTGCCGCGGACGGCGTACGGCGCGGACCAGGCCGCCGTTCCCAGCAAGATCACGTTGTTCCGGGGGCCGCTGACGCGAGCGCACCGCACGCCGGAGCTGCTGGCAGCGGGAGTGACGGACACGGTCTATCACGAGATCGCGCACCACTTCGGGATCAGCGACGCGCGGCTCCACGAACTCCGGGGAGGTCGCTGAGCGCGGCAGCCAGGATCGCGGGCTGACCCTGTCCGCTCACCACCAAGATGCGCATTCGCGACGAATGCTTCGTGGTTCCTGACCCAGACGACGTCCTTCGTCCAACTGGGCGCGGGTCCACGCAGCGCTGTGCGAGAAGCGCATCTGACAGGAGGCGCTCCGGCTGGAGGCACGGGGAAACGGCTCCACGAGGGGCGGCCACTGAACGCCCGCGACGAGGGCTGAGCGGCCGACACCTAGCGGCCCAGCAGGTTCTCCACGACGGGCGTCAGGCTCTCCACCCAGCGGGCGTATTGGACCCCGCTCGGGTGCAGGCCGTCGTCCGCCACGAGGGATCGATCGGCGGCAGCCTGGCGGGACATGTCGAAGATGTCGACGAAGACGATCCCACGATCCGCGGCCAAACGCGACATGATCATGTTGTTCGCCCGGATCCCGTTGCGCTGCGCCAGCGGATCGCCGTAGTCCGCCCCCGCCGGGGTGACCGTGTAGTCCGGGATGGCGATCGTGACGATCCGCTCGGGCGGCAGGCGGGCCAGTAACGCGTCGAGGATCGTCATCACGTTCACCTCGTAGCGATCCGCGGGCACTCCCTGGACGACATCATTCACGCCGATGAGAACGGTCACGAACTCCGGTTCGAGCGCATCGAGGGCCGGCAGCTCGTCGGCGATCAGATCCGCAGAGGTGTAGCCGTTAACTCCCAGGTTGGCGATGAGCGTCAGCCTCGGCTCATCCGAGCCACGTGCGGCGGCCAGCTGGTCCGGGAAGCGCTCGGCCGTCGCGACGGAGGTGCCGATGGTGTACGAGTCGCCCATGGCGACGTAGCGCAGGCCAGGGTCGGCATCGGTCGATGGTCGGGCGGTGCCGTTCGCCGTGGCCAGAAGGCCGCCCGTAGCGGGGTCGCTCATCGCGCAGGCACAGAGAGCGACGACGACGGCCATGACCAGCGACGAAGCGCGACGTGCACTCAGCACCGAACGCGCATCGCTGCGAGGCCGCGCAGCACGAAGGTCGACTTCCAGGCCGGCGACTCCACCAGCTCCAGGCGCGGCATCCGCCGCAGGATCGTGGCGAACGCGGTCTGGAGCTCCAACCGCGCGAGTGGCGCGCCCAGGCAAGCGTGGATCCCGGCCCCGAACGCCAGGTGCGCCCTGGACGTGCGGTGAAGATTCAGCGAGTCCGGCGCCGCGAACGCCGCCGGATCCCGGTTCGCCGATGCGAACAACAGCGCCACCTCCTGGCCCCGAGGGATCGTCGTGCCGGCCACCTCGATGTCGCTGAGCACCCAGCGCTCGAACAGCGGCAGGGGCGTATCGAACCGCAGGAGCTCATCCACCGCCGTCACGGCGAGGTCCGGCGTGGCACGCAGCGCGGCCAGTGCGTCCGGGTGGCGGAAGAGCGTCCACCAGCCGTTTCCGGCACCGTTGACGGATGCCTCATGTCCGGCGTTGAGCAGCAGGACGCACGTCCCGATGAGTTCCCGCTCGGTCAGCTGGTCGCCCTGGTCCACGACCGCGATCAGCCCGCTGATGAGGTCGTCCCGCGGGCGGGCGCGGCGTTCCGCGACGAGGTCGTGGAGGTAGGCGCCGAAGGCCTGGGCCGCGGCGATCGCGCGTCGCGCGGAGGCCTCCGGGGGGTCCAGTTCGTACATCAGGCAGAAATCGTTCGACCACGGCCGGAGCAGGTGGCGGTCGAACTCGGGGATCCCCAGGAGCTCGGCGATGACGGTCACGGGCAGCGGCTCGGCGATGTCGTCGATGAGGTCGAACTCGCGGGCGTCCAGCGCCCGGTCCACGAGCGCATCCACGATGCCCTGTACCCGCGGCGCCATGTCCGCCACCGTCCGCGGTGTGAATGCCTTCGACACGAGACGACGCAAGCGAGTGTGGTCCGGAGGCTCCATGTCCAGCATCCCGGCGTCGTTGAGCTCGTGGAACGGGATATGCCAGGCGGGCGGAGACGTCCGCCCGAAGTCCGCGTCGGTGGCCACATGCCGATACGTCCGGCCGAGACCACGATCGCGTAGGAGCCGGGCGACGTCCTCGTGGCGGGAGATCAGCCACTGGTTCGTGGACTCGTCATAGAGCACGGGGTGCCGAGCACGCAGCTCCGCGAAGACCGGGAATGGGTCGGCGATGAACTCCGGATCAGCGGGGCGGAACCCAAGGTCCGCCGGCGCGACGACCTCGGTCACGGCGAGGCCTCCAGATCCAGTCGCGCCACGGCCTCGATGAGCATGTCCATCAGGCGTTCCCGGTCGATGCCGAGTCCGACCTCCACGTTCGGCGGGAGACGGGTGATTCCCTCGGGGTCGGCGATGGTGCGGCCGCGCGACGGCCCGTCGCTCGTATCGATGTCCACGCGCATCGCCTGCGAGCGGACAAGCGTCGGCTCGGCAAGCCAGGCGACCGCCACCGCGTCATGGATCGGCGGCCCGTCCCAGCCGTATCGGTCGCGATGGTGGATGGCGAAGAAGCGCATCAGGTCGGCGAAGACATGGCCCGCTCGTGTACCCAGCCCGTCCAGTCGGGCGATGTCGTCGGGCAGCATGAGCGCCTGGTGGGTCACGTCCAGGCCGGCCATGCGCAGCGGGATGCCTGCCTCGAAGACGATGGCTGCGGCCTCGGGGTCCGCCCAGATGTTGAATTCTGCGGACGCCGTGGTATTGCCGAGGCCCAGCGAGCCGCCCATCACGACGATCTCACCGATCCGCTCGTGGAGGTCGGGTGCGGCGCGCAGCAGCAGCGCGATGTTGGTGAGGGGTCCGGTCGCGACGAGCGTCACCGGGTCGTCGCTCGTCCGCAATGCGGAGGCGCCGAGTTCCACGGCGGAGCGCGGGTCCGGCGGGACGGCAGGCTCCGGCAGGTCCGCCCCGTCGAGCCCGGATTCCCCATGGAACGCGACCGGGACCCACGACTGACGCACCAGCGGGCGCGACGCCCCTGCTGCCACGGGCACGTCCGACCGCCCGGCGAGCGCGAGGACCCGTCCCGCGTTGCGCGTCGTGCGCGCGAGGGGGGCATTGCCGGCGACGGTCGTGACCGCCAGCAGGCGCAGGCGAGGGTCGGCGAGCGCGAGGGCGATGGCCAGCGCGTCGTCATGCCCGGGGTCGCAGTCGAGAATGACCGGGAGCATCGCCAGAGCGTAACGCAGCGAGCGGACACACATCCCCGCCGGCACGTATCCTGCACGTGGGCCATCCGCGCCCTCGTACCCGGTCCGGTGCTTGCCGCCGGCATGGTCGCGTGGGTAGGATGCGCACCAGCGGCCGACTCCCCCTGGAGTCGTCGCGCGTCGATTCCCGCGACCTTTGGGCAGCCGTCCTCGCGGCGCGGGGATCGGAAATAATCGGAGGAGGACACATGCGCATCCGTTCTACCGGCCTGGCCCTGTTCGCGGGCCTGTCCGTCTTCGTCGCCGCCTGTGGCGGCGGTGGGGCAACCACCGCTCCGCCCACGACCGCGCCGACCACCGCTCCGGCCACGACCGCGCCGACCGACGCTCCCGCGTCCGTCGCGCCGAGCGCGGCCGCCGGTGCCGACCTGAAGATCGGCGTCGTCACCGACGTCGGTACCGTCAATGACAAGAACTTCAACGAGTACACCTACATCGGCGCCCAGATGGGTGCTACGGCGGTCGGCGCCGCCGAGCCGCCGGTCGTCGTGCCGACCTCGGACGCGGACTACGGTTCGCTCGTCCAGGCCTTCATCGACCAGGAATTCGATGTCATCGTGGCTGCCGGCTTCAACCTCGTTGGAGTGACCGCGGCCGCCGCGAAGGCGAATCCGGACGTCTTCTTCATCGGCGTGGACCATAGCCCGTGCATCAATGCCGCGGGCGACGTCGATCCCACGTTCGCGGACTGCTCGGGCGACATCGCTACGCTGCTCCCGAATTACATCGCGATCAACTATGCCGAGGATCAGGCGGGCTACCTCGCCGGCATCGTCGCCGCGTCGGTGACCGATGCCGACATCATCGGCGCGATCGGTGGCGTGTCGCTGTGCGGCCCGTGCATCCGCTATATCCAGGGCTACGAGCTCGGCGCCAAGTCGGTCAATCCGGACATCACCGTCAAGGCGGCATGGGTCACGGACAGCGACTTCCGTCTCGGCTTCGCCGACCAGGCCGCGGGCAAGACCTTTGGCCAGCAGTTCATCAAGCAGAATGCCGGCATCGACGTCCTGTTCCAGGTCGCCGGTCTGACCGGTAACGGCGTCATCGACGCCGCCTGCGAGGCGGGCATCAGCGCCATCGGCGTGGACGTCGATCAGCACGAGTCATACCCGGCCTCGCAGGAATGCATCCTGACGAGTGCCGAGAAGAAGCTGTCCAACTCGGTCTCCCAGTCGATCGTCGCGATCGCCGACGGGACCGCCAAGGGCGGCCCCACCCGCTTCGACGCCAACAACGATGGCATCGGCATCTCGTCGTTCTACGACGCAACCAGCAAGATCGCCGCGGACACCCAGGCGAAGGTCGACACGGCCCTCGCTGCCATGAAGGCGGGCACACTCGTGACCTGCCCAGCCGACACCTGCGGGTCGCAGGATGCCCTTCCGCTGGGTGACTGACCTCCGCTGACGTTGGAACATCCGAGCGGGTCGGCCTTCGTGGCCGGCCCGCTCGCCATTCCCCCCCAAGGACGGTCGAGGGACGGCTCACGATGACCAGCGACGCCGCACCGGTCCGGGCACCTGCGCTGGAAATGCGCGGGATCACCAAGCGCTACCCAGGGGTCGTCGCCAACGACAGCATCGACCTCGACGTCCGCCCGGGTGAGATCCACGC
>JANONZ010000036.1:0-7102 GCA_031421095.1 Thermomicrobiales bacterium | reverse complement strand
ACCGTGTTCGCGACGGTCGACAGCTTCTGGCCGATCGCCACGTAGATGCAGACCAGGCCCTTGCCCTTCTGATTGATGATCGTGTCCAGGGCGATGGCCGTCTTGCCCGTCTGGCGGTCGCCGATGATCAGCTCGCGCTGGCCGCGGCCGATCGGGATGAGCGCATCGATGGCCTTGACGCCGGTCTGGACCGGCGTATCGACCGACTTGCGGACGATGACGCCCGGGGCGATGCGCTCCACCGGGCGGGTCGCCGTCGCGGCGATCGGGCCCTTGTCGTCGAGCGGACGGCCCAGCGGGTCCACGACCCGACCCAGTAGCGCGGCCCCCACCGGGACCTCCACCACACGGCCGGTCGTCTTGACCATGTCGCCTTCCTTGACCCCGGTCGCCTTCCCGAGGATGACCGCGCCGACGGTCTCCTCCTCGAGGTTGAGGGCCATGCCCATCAACCCGCCCGGGAACTCGAGCAGCTCCGACGCCATGGCGTCGGCCAGCCCATAGATCTGGGCGATCCCGTCGCCGACCTCGACGACAGTCCCGACCGAGCGGGTCTCGACGCCGGCGTCGAACGAGTCGATCGCGGACTTGATGATGCTGGTGATCTCGTCAGAACGGATGGCCATGGGTCTCAGATCTCCTAGAGGGCGCCCGAAACGAGCTGATTCCGGAGTCGCTCGAGGCGGCCCCGAACACTTCCGTCAATCAGGCGGTCGCCGACCCGCACGACCAGGCCACCCAGCAAGCTGGGGTCGATCTGGACGTCGAGCTCGATGCGGTCGCCGGTGGATCGTTCCAGGCGCTGGGTCAGGGCCCGGGTCTCGTCCGGGGTGAGCGGCGCGGCACTCGTCGCAGTGGCCTGGGTGATACTCCGGCGAACGTTGTCCAGCCGGCGGAACTCCGCCGCGATGCGCGACAGCTGTTCGAAGCGGTTGCGCTGGATGGTCAGCCGAATGAGATTCAGGACAGGTCGGCTGACGAAGGTGCCGAAGATGGATCCGGCCAACTCGAGGCGCCGGTCGAGCGGGATCGCCGGATTGGCCAGGACCTCCCCGACACGCTCGTCGGCCGCGACCGATGCTGCCAGATCCAGCTCGCGGCGCCAGATCTCGACCGTTTCGTCGCGCACGGCGATGTCGAAAGCGGCTTCAGCGTAGCGGCGCGCCGCCGTGTCGCGGATGGCCATCAGTTCCTGGATCCGTCCGTGGGGGCGCTGCGCAGGAACTCCTCGACGATACGCCGCTGACGCTCGTCCGACATCGTCTCACCGACGACGTGGCTGGCCGCCAGCAGGGCCAGATCGGCGACCTGTGCCCGGACCTCCGCGATGGCTCGCGTCTTTTCCGCCTCGATCTCTCCGGTGGCCCGAACGCGCATCCGCTCGAGCTCCTCGCGGGTGGCGACGATGTCCGCGTCGCGGGTCTCCTGGGCGACCTTCTGGGCGCGGGCCAGGATGTCGTTCGCCTCGCGGCGAGCTTCGGTCAGGGCGGCGCGACGCTCCGTTTCCGCGTTCTCGCGGTCGCGCCGCGCCTGCTCGGCGTCCTTGAGGCCCTGCTCGATGCGTGCCTTCCGATCCGCCAGCATCTTCGAGACCGGCTTGAACGCGAATGTCCAGCTGATCGCCAGGAAGATCAGGAAGTTGATGGCGCTGACGATCACCCAGAAGAGGTTGATCTGGAATGGTGCCGTTGCGGCGCCTTCCTCGGCGGCCAGCCGGATGACCTCGCCTCCGAGACCGGTGGCGACGGCAAGTATGTCCACAGCGTTGTCTCCGTGCCGGATCGGAGCCGACTACTTGGTGAAGATGGCCAGCAGGCCGACGACGATCGCCAGCACGCCCAGGCCTTCGGCGAAGGCCGCAAGGATGATCGCGATGCCGCGGATCTGGCCGGCGGCGTCGGGATTGCGACCGATGGCCGAGGCGGACATACCACCCAGGATGCCGATGCCGATGCCGGGGCCGATGACCGCGAGGGCGGCGAGTCCGGCGCCAATGTTCTCCATTTGAGATTTCCTCCTACTCCGGGCTATCGCCCGGGTTCATTGGGACCTGTGGATGGGCTACGCCGCGGGGCGCATCAATGGGCGGGCTGGAGCGCGGGCTCCGTCCCTTCGAGGGTCTGGACCGCCTCCTCGGCGACGTGACTTTCCTCGTGATCGTGGCTCTCGATGGCCAGCACGATGAACATGAGGGTGAGGATGCTGAAGATGAGCGCCTGGATCGCGTTGAGCATCACCTCCAGGCCGAGCAGCCCGACCGGGATGAAGGCGATCGTGAGCGCGGTCACGACGCCGAGCGCCACCTCGCCGCCGTAGACGTTCCCGAAGAGTCGCATCGACAGGGTGACGGGTTTGACGAACTCGAGCATGAGTTCGACCAGGCCGACGAACATCGCGATGAAACCGGCGGCGATCCCGTTCCTGAACTCGTAGATGGGAAAGAACTTGCTGAGATACGCCCGGACACCGAGCTTGCGGAACCCCTCGACCTCGAAGATGACGAACGCCACGAGGGCCAGACCCAGTGTGATGTTGACGTCGCTTGTGGGGCCGCGCAGCTCATGAACGCGGCCGACGGGCGGGACGAGCCCGATCCAGTTCGAGAAGAGGATCAGCAGGAAGAAGGCCGCGAAGAGCGGTATGTACGGTCGGGCCGTTGGTCCGGCGATCCCGATCCCGAAGTCGCTCAGGCCCTCATAGAACCACTCGAACAGGTTCTGCCCACGGCCCGGGATCAACTTCCTGGGGCGGGCCATGAGGATGGAGCAGACCAGGATGATCGCGATGACGATCCACATCGTCAGGATCGTGGAGCTGATGCTGGGATAGAACGTGACAAGGTCAGTCGAGGGTGTCGCGTCGGTCAGCGCAAGGACGACGTATGGGGCAGGGAATTCCAGCGTCCCCTCGATGAAGCAGGCCGGATACGCGCATGCGTCGCCCGGCCCTCCCTCCCTGGGGTACGGCGGGACGAGGATGAACGCGGCGATGTTGAAGACGATGACCGCGCCGATGAGCATGAACCATCTGGCCGACAGCCCTCGCCGTCGCTCGGGCTGCGGCGCGGGGGGCTCCGCGACGTCGCGGGACTCTACCTGCTCGCTTGACACGCTACTCCACACACACGAGCGCGGCTTGACGCCGCGCTCATTTCCTCTGGCCGGTCCAGCCAGGACCGGTTATTCGATCGTCTTCAGGAACCGGCTGACGAGTCTGATGATGATCACGGTACCGGCCCCGGCGCCGACAAAGAACCCGATCATCGAGAAGATCGGGTTCGTCCCGAGCTGTCCGTCGGCCCACCGGCCGGTGAACACGCCGATCAGCGTCGTGACCAGAAGCGCGAAGCCGATCTCCGAGAAGAGGGCAACGTAGGCCCACCCCCGGCCGGATTCGATCATGGGCTAGCTGACAAGGCAGCGGGAGTGTAGCAGCTGCGAGCGTCAGGCCGCCAGCGCCGGACCGGTCAGGTGAGGCCCGGGCGATCCGCCTCGTCGGGTTCGTAGGCCTCGGCTTCCAGCTCGTCCGGCCGGTCGAAGTCACCGCGCGTCGGCAGGAACAGGACGAGCCCGAACGCCACGAACACGCCGAGAAACGCGTACAGCTGGGTCACCCCGGACAGCAGGAGGGCGAGCACGGCAAGGACAAGAGTGATCCCGTAGATCACGAGGACGGTCTCGCGATGCGACAGCCCCAGATCCAGCAGCCGGTGATGGATGTGCGTGCGGTCGGGCCTGAACGGCGATCCGCCCTGGGAGACCCGCCGGACGATGATCCAGAACGTGTCGATGATCGGGACGCCCAGGACCAGCAGTGCGACGGCTACCTTGGCGGTCCCCAGGATGGCCAGGACTGCGAGCGAGTAGCCCACGAACTGGACGCCGCTGGTACCCGCGAAGATCGTGGCTGGGTGGAAGTTCCAGCGCAGGAACCCCAGCAGTGCACCGGCGAGCGCAAAACACAGCACGGCGACGAGCGGTTGGCCGACCTGCGTGGTGAGGCTGATCAGCCCCAGCGTGACTGCCGCGATGAGCGCGACCCCCGACGACAGGCCATCCAGGCCATCGATCCAATTGATGCTGTTGATCATCCCGACGATCCAGAAGATGGTGAAGCCCGCAGCGATCGGTCCCGACAGCGCGATGATGCCGGGGCCGAATGGATTGGCGACGAAGCCGATACCGATGCCGAGCGCGACCGCCCCGCAAGCCAGGGCCAACTGGCCGAGCAGCTGCCAGCGAGCACGCAGGTCGAACAGATCGTCGATGGCACCCAGCGCGGCGGCCATGGCGCCACCCAGCAGCAGGGCGATGACATGCGACGGGCCGAGCGTGCCGGGGGACACGACGAGGTCCGCCTGGTCGTTGATGAACAGGAAGAGGCCCGCGACCAGCAGGAAGGCGGCCGAGGTCGCCACACCGCCGGCCCGTGGGACAGGGATGACATTGACTCGACGGGCCTCCGGCCGGTCGACGATCTCGTAACGGATGACGATCCGTCGAACGAGCGGTGTCAGGACGAGCGCGAGAACGGCCGCCGCGAGGAAGACTGCGATGATCATCCCGAGGGCCTGGCCGACGCCGGCGATGAGGGTCATCGGGGCCGTCGCATGCGCTGCAGCCTGCGCGGTGGCATGCGCGGTGGCATGCGCGGCGGAGGCCCGGCCTTGTCGGCGGTCACGCCGCGGGCAGGCCCGGCACGGGGAAACGCTCGACGATCTCGGCGACCTCGCCGGCCAGCCGGGCCTGCACGGTCGGGTCGTCGCGCCGACGGATGGCCTCGACGATGATCCGACCCACGGCGCGCATCTCGTCTGGACCGAAGCCGCGCGACGTGGTGGCTGGCGTGCCCACCCGGATGCCTGAGGCCGTGTTGGGTGGCAGCGTGTCGAACGGGATCGCGTTCTTGTTGACCGTGATGCCGATCTCGTCGAGGAGGTGCTCGGCCTCCTTGCCGGTCACCCCGAGCGGTGTCACGTCGACGAGCAGCAGGTGGGTGTCTGTGCCGCCGGAGACGACCCGGGACCCCAGCCCCGCCAGCGTCTCCGCCAGGACTTGCGCGTTCTCCACCGTCCGCCGCTGATCGATCCGGAAGGGCTCCTCGGCGGCGAGCTTGAAGGCGACAGCCTTGGCGGCGATGACGTGCATCAGCGGCCCGCCCTGGATACCCGGGAAGACGCTCCGATCCACCGATGCGGCCAACGTGCCCTTGAGGGCCGGGAACTGGCCGGCATCCAGCCCGGGGCGCAACTCGGCGCGACTGAAGATCATCCCGCCGCGCGGCCCGCGCAGGGTCTTGTGGGTGGTCGTGGTGACAAGGTCCGCATGCGGAAACGGGCTCGGGTGGACGCCGGCCGCGACGAGGCCCGCGATATGCGCCATATCGATGAACAGGATGGCGCCGACCTCCTGTGCGATGGCCGCCATCCGCTCGAAATCCCAGATCCGCGGATAGGCGGATGCGCCGCCGACGATCAGCTTGGGGCGGACTTCGCGGGCCTGCGCCTCCATCGCGTCGTAATCGATCCGCTCCGTGTCCTTGCGGACCCCATACGCGTGGACCTCGTACAGCTTGCCGGAGAAGTTGAGCGCCATGCCGTGGGTCAGGTGGCCGCCATGGGCCAGGTTCATGCCCATGATCCGGTCGCCCGGCTGCAGGACGCTGAAGTAGGCGGCCATGTTGGCCTGGGCGCCGGAGTGCGGCTGGACGTTGACGTGCTCGGCACCCGGAAACAGGGCCAGCGCGCGCTCCTGGGCGAGACGCTCCGCGACGTCCACGAATTCGCAGCCGCCGTAGTACCGCTTGCCGGGCAACCCTTCGGCGTACTTGTTGGTCAGCCAGGAGCCCTGGGCCTCCATCACCGCGGCCGAGACGTAATTCTCGCTCGCGATCAGCTCGATCTTGTCGTGCTGGCGTCGGCGCTCACCCTGCATCGCCGCCCACAACACGGGATCCAGTTCAGCGATCGACTCGAGAGCGAGACCCGTCGGGGGCGAGATCGTCATGGTGTGGCCGACTCCTTCCTGCCGCTGGGGTCCTCGCTCGTGCCGAGGCCGAGGCGCCGGTGCCGAGGCGCCGGTACCCGCGTGTCGATGCGCCGGTACCCGCGTGTCGATGCGCAGGAACGGTATCTTCCCACGAACGGGGCGGCCTCCGAGCACGGCGGGGCGTTGCCATCCCGGCGGGCGCCGGGTTTTGTCATTTGCGCACGTGGTGGACCTTCGGCCGCGTTTGCCGGCGTTAGCGCCCCGGTCCGCCTGCCCAGAGCGCGGGTCAGGGTCGTGACTGAGCGTGGATACCGATGTCGCGAGCGAGCCATGGCGCCAAACATCCCCAATGCATCGTCGAAGGTCCACCAGGTGGACGGATGGCAAAACCGGCGGGGAACACCAGCCAGGGCAAGTCATCCGTCAGCAAGTGGCGCACGCACCGGGCATCCCACTCGGTCGATCCTGCGGCATCCCACTCGGCCGATGTTGCGGCCGCCCGCCCAGCCGATGTTGCGGCCGCCCACCCAGCCGATCCTGCGGCACGAAGGCCAACCGGGTACCGCCGCCGGGCTCGCCGCCGCCGGGCGCATCGCATCAGCCCGCTCAGCGCATCAGCGCGAGGTCGGCGCCAGCAAGATCCCGGCCCCCGCCAGGACCGCCGCGACTCGTTCGGCCGAGACGGCCCCGACGCGCAGGATCCGTGGCCCGTCGTCAGTGCAGTCGACGACCGTTGATGCCGGACCACCGTGTGCCGGCCCCCCGTCGAGGACCAGGTCGACGCCAAGGCCCAGCTGCTGGACGATCGCGGCGGCGTCGCGCGCCTCGGGAAGACCGGACACATTTGCCGAGGTGGTCGGCAGGGGCCCGACGGTGCGGGCGAGCGCCCGTGGCGTGGCGTGGTCCGGCACTCGGAGTCCGATCGTCGCCGCCCCACCGGTCAGCTCGTCGGGAAGGGCCACCCGGGCCGCCGCGCGAGGACAAGCGTCAGGCCGCCGGGCCAGCATGCCTCGGCGAGTGCCCAGGCCGCCGGCGTGACGACCGCGATCGCGACGGCCTGCGCGACCTCGTCGAGCAGGAGTGCGATCCCCTTGTCGGGCGGTCGTCGCTTGACG
>JANONZ010000035.1:0-2715 GCA_031421095.1 Thermomicrobiales bacterium | reverse complement strand
GGCGCCCGGGTCAGGAAGGCCGCCCCGGCCAGCAAGCCGATCAGCCAGGCTCGGCGACCGCCCCGCAGTTCGATCAGGCAGGCGAACGTCAGGATCGTGGCGATGAGCTGCCCCGTGTGCCAGACGCCCCCGCGCGTCGTGATCCACAGGACCTGCGTGGAGAAGCCGAACAGGACCGTCAGCCAGAACCGGTCGGTCAGCCGTCGGACCCCCATCCGGCCGAGCATCCACCAGGCCATTCCCACGCCGGCCGCCGCCAGGGCGGCGTTGATCCCGGACTCGACCTGGTCTGCCGTCACCGGGCCCAGGAGCGCGACGATCGGCATCAGCGCGATCGCCGGGAACGGCGCGAACGGGACGTAGAACCGAGCGCCCACGATGATCACATCGAACGGGCCGGGCTGGAACAGGAGGTAGGTCCGACCGTGGAGGAACGCATCCGCAAGGTAGAAGAAGTCCCCACGACCGGCGTCGAAGTCACGGGCGGCAAACCAGTAGACGACGAACGAGACGAACGTCAGGGCCGCGCCGATCGCCAGGGCCGCATCCAGGCGGCGCGTCATGGCGCGACCGCCGGGGTCGGTGTGGCCGCGACCGGGGTCGGTGTGACCCGGTCACGGACCAGGAGTGGCCCCAGCAGCGCTACCCAGAAGACGATCGGGTAGATCGCGGCGGGAACGAGCCACAGCAGCGGCAGGGACGTCGCGAGCGGGATGGCGACGGCCCAGCGTGCCCCGTGGGCCACGAGCCAGGCGGTCGGCAGCAGCAGGACGATCGCGTAGTGGTCCCACACGAGTGGCGACACCAGCTGGGTGGCCACGACGGCGACGAGGAAACCCGCCGCCAGTGACAGCCGACGGGCGCCGATCACGACGATCAGCAGCACGGCCGCCACGCTCGTCCACTGGATCGCGCTGGAGACGCCGGAGGTCACTCCGGCCTGGTACAGCACCGCCCCGATCGTGAAGTTGTGGGGCGTGGTCACGGGCTCACTCACGGACCGCAGCAGGGTCGCGTAGTCCGTCCAGGAGGCTGTCCCGACCAGTGGCAGGGTCATGAGGCAGACCGCTGCGACGAACGCCACCGCCACAGCCGCCGATCGCCACGCCCCGACGAGGGCCGCCCATCCCACGAGCAGCAGCGGCTGGAGCTTCACGAGCCCGCCGAGTCCGATCGTCGCGCCGAGCGCCCTGGGGTGTTCCAGCCAGCGCCAGCCCAGGACAAACAGCAGGAGCAGGATCGGTCCCACCTGGCCCAGCTTCAGCGAGTAGAGGACGGGCCAGTCCATGCCGGCCAGCAGCAGGATCCCCCAGCGGATCGTGGTCGAGACGGGCATCAGCGCGATGGCTCCCACAACGCAGGCGACCAGCAGACCCGTCCACACCCACAGTCCGGCCGAGCCCATCAGCGCGAACGGCACGAAGGCGACCGCGAACGGTGGCGGATACAGGAAGATCGCGAAGCCACCCGCCACGTCCACGGCTGGGTCGTACAGCGGCTGCCCGTCCAGCAACCGCTGCGCCGCCTGGACGTAGGCCTGGTAGTCATATCCGAGCGTGGCGCCGGCACTGGCCAGCACGGCGATGGTCGTGGCGACGAAGACGACGATGGCGACCGGCGGCAGGAACGCTCGCGCCCGGGTCACGTCAGGTGCCGATCCGCCTGACGCCCCGATGCAACGACCGGATCCGGATCAGGTCCCAGGCCACGGCCAGGGCGAGGCCCAGGCCCGGGCGCATGCGCGAGCCACGGCGGTCCGACCAGCGGACGGGCACGATCGCCATCCGGTACCCGCGACGCCTGGCCAGGTAGATGAGCTCGACGTCGAACGCGATGCTGCGGATCTGCTGGGCTTCGAACAGATCGTGCGCCGCGTCGCGCCGAAAGCCCTTGAACCCACATTGCGTGTCCTGGACCGGCCCGACCACCCAGACCGACGCGAGGATGTGGAACAGCCGGCCCAGCGCGCGGCGGTAGAACGGCTGGCTCGCCCGCATGTCCGACCCATCCGACTGGATCCGCGAACCGAGCGCCACGTCATGGTCGGCCAGGGCTGCGACGAGGAGCGGCAACTGGTCCGGCGGCGTGGCCATGTCGGCATCGGCGAACACGATCAGGTCTGCGTCCGCGGCCAGTATCCCGGCCCGCACCGCGGCGCCCTTGCCCCCATGGGGCACGGACAGGAGGCGCAGCGACGTGCCCGCCGGGGCCAGCCCGTTCGCTTCCGGTCTCGCCAGCACGAGGGCACCCGTCCCGTCCGTGCTGCCGTCGTCCACGACCAGAACGCGAATGTCCACCGGCAGTCCGGCGGCGCCTGGCGCCCCGTCGCGTGCCAGGGTCCCACGCCGGCCGAGATAGCCGAAGAGTTCGTCCAGGGCGGGCCCCAGTCGAGCCTCCTCGTCGAAGGCCGGAAGGATGAGCGCCAGGCTCGCTGCGTCGGACATCCGGCGAAGTCTATCCGTCGGACTCATCCGACGGAGTCATCCGCCGGACTTGGTCGGCGGGCGCATGGACGAATGCGCGAGGGCCGCGCAGATCGCGAACCCGCTGGGCCACAGGATGGGCAGGCCGACCGTCGCGGCCAGGACAACGGTCCAGCGGCGATCCGTCCGAGCGCCCCACACGACCAGCGCGAGCGCCGCGGGCAGCCGGACCCAGAGCGGCAGGCCGATCTGGAACTGGGCGACAGTACCGCCACCCTGGGCGTTGCCGAGG
>JANONZ010000034.1:0-1553 GCA_031421095.1 Thermomicrobiales bacterium | reverse complement strand
TGGCCGCGGGCGCCTCGGCCATCTCGCGATCGGTCGGGGCGAGCAGGATGGCCATGTCCAGCGCGGCCATCGCCTCGTCGAACGCGAGGCCCAGGGTTCGCCAGCCGCGAAGCGCCTCTCGGTAGCCGGCGACCGCTTCGGCGCGACGACCCTCCAGCGCGGCGAGCCCGGCACGAAGCGTCACGACGTCAAGACCGATCGCCTGGCCACGGAACAGGCAAGCTTCAAGCCGGGCGACAAGGACCGCGGCATCCGGTGCGTCACCAGCCCAGAGCGCCGCTCGAACCGCGATCGGCAGGCCGATGGGTGCGAAGGAGTTGGTCACGTCAGCCGCTGAGACGGCCTCCTGGCGCGCGTCGGCAAGACGCCCGGTCACGAACGCCGCCCACGCCCGACCCCAGTGGCAGTACGAGGCGTATTGCGGGTCCGCCATCCCGGGCAGGAGACGGGCGGCGTCAAGTAGATCAGCCGACGGATCGGCGCCTCGAAGCGCCGACAGGACGGCACGGTCGGCGTAGAGCTCCAGATAGAACTGCCCCGTGATCTCGTTCGCCAGCCATTCGTCCAGCAACGAGGCCACCCAGGCCCATTCCCCCACCCGGATCGCGCACGAGACCGCGTTGCCGACCATCATGAATCCGTAGAGGGCTGAGCCTTGTCGACTGGCGATCTCCAGTCCTTCGCGGGTCATGGCAAGCCCGGCGACAGGATCGGCGAATTGCTCGTAGTAGGTGAGCTGCGTCCGTGTGCGTATGTGCACGTCAACGAGGCCGCTCGCGACCGCCAGGTCGTGCGTCCCGCGCAGGAGGATCAGTGACTCCCGCGGTCGATCTTGGCGAAGGAGGAGAAAACTCAAACGTGCGAGCCCGGAGGCGGTCTGGAGCAGGAGGTCGAGTCGCTCCGCGACAGGCAGCAACCGATACAGCCAGGCCAGGGCCGCAGCATCGTCGCCGCGGCTCGCGTGTCCCGCCGCGAGCTGCAACATCAGGGCGACGCCGGCCTCGGTCGCCTCCAGGTCCGAGTATTCCTCCCAGGCGGGCAGCAGAATCTCGAGCCTCGGGTCATCCGAAGTCCTGTAGTCGCCAATGGCACTGGCGTAGTTGGCGGTGGCGAGTGCGATCCCTTCGCGATCACCCAGTTGGCGCCGGGCCTCGAGTGCTCCGAGCGCGTGCCGCTCCACCACCTCGGGCACGAGGCCCTGCCGGGCCGACGCGAGCGCCCTTTCGTGGAGATCGGCCCGATCGGCCGGATCCGGGCTGACGGCCAGGGCGTGCTCGAGGAACGTGATCGCCTGCGCGTGCGCGCCGAGTGCGACCGCGCGCTCGGCCGCGCCTCGGAGCGCTATTCGAGCCTGGACCGCGAGGGCATCCGCCTCAGGCCCGTCGGTCGCGTACCCCTGCGCGGCGAGGTAGTGGCCGGCGAGGGCCCCCGCCAGCTCGTCGGTCGCGAGCGACTCGAAGAAGCGCGCCGCGGCGAGATGGCGGACCTTGCGGTCGCGCTTCGCGAGCGTGTTGTAGGCCACCTCCCGGATCAATGCCTGGACGAACGCGTAC
>JANONZ010000033.1:0-9616 GCA_031421095.1 Thermomicrobiales bacterium | reverse complement strand
CCGCCTGTCGGCCGCGACCCCCGGCCGGCCGTGTCCTACCTCCCAGAGAACGCGGCCACGCCCGCATCCGCAGCTCTCTGGTCCTGTGCCGCGTCGCCGCCGCTGACGCCCACCGCCCCGACCAGCACGCCGTCGTGTTCCAGCGGCATGCCGCCGGCAAACACGATGGTCCGGCCGCCGGCGACCGAGTCGTAACCGTAGAACTCGGTGCCGGGCTGGACGATCGGGGCGAGATCGCGGGTCGGCATGCGGTTGGCCAGGGCGGTGAAGGCCTTGTCTCTGGCGAGGGTGATGCCGACCAGGTCCGCGCCGTCCATCCGCTCGAAGGCGACGAGCTGGTCGCCCGAATCGACGACGGCACAACTCATCGCGACGCCGAGTTCGCGAGCGCTGGCCTGGACCGCCGCGACCATCGCGCGGGCTGCCGCGAGCGTCAGCCCGGCCGCCTGTGACGCCGTCGGTCCGCGCCAGCTGTCCACGTTGTCGAGCGGAAAGCGTCCCATCGGGCCGGTCGTCTAGCGGGACTGGTCGGCGATCATGCCGGCCACGGACGCCTGGGAGCCGCGCTGTCCGGATCGACGGGCGTTGCGCCACACCAGGAACTGGCCGACAAGCAGGATCGACAGGGTGATCAGCAGCATGATGGCGGCGACCGCGTTGGTGGCCGGTGTCACGCCTCTGCGGATCGTGCTGAACACGTAGAGCGGGAGGGTCGTCGAGCCGGCTCCCGAGACGAAGGTCGTGATGACGTAGTCGTCGAAGCTGAACGTGAACGACAGCAGACCGCCGGCGACGATCGCGGGGAGCAGCTGCGGGAAGGTGATCTGCCAGAACGTCCGCCAGGGCGTGGCGAACAGATCGTAGCTCGCCTCCACGTGGGTCCGGTCCATCCCGCTCAACCGGGCCCGCACGAGCAGCATGACCAGGCTGATGTTGAACAGCGCATGGGCCGCGATGATCGTATGGACGCCCAGCCGCAGGCGCAGGTCCAGGAGCGGGCCCAGGAGCGGGTTCAGGATGTCGAACGCGCTCGAGAAGAAGACCAGCGTCGCGAGAGCGATGACGATCTCGGGCACGATGATGCTGATGAAGGTGAGCGCCTCGAACGGCGTCCGGAACCACTTCGGGGCGCGCTGGAGTCCGAGCGCCGCCATCGTCCCGAAGATCGTCGCGATGATCGCCGTGCCGGTCGCCACGATCAGGCTGTTGAGCAGCGCGCCCTGGACGACCGTATCGGCCAGCACGCTCTCGTACCAGCGGAGGCTGAAGCCCTGCCAGTCCGTCACCCGCCGGTCCGTGGCATTGAAGCTGAAGACGACGACGATGACGATCGGGAAGTACAGGAACAGGTAGACCAGCAGGGTATGGCCGCGCAGCCAACGCTCCACCAGACCACCGAAGCGGTCGCGCAGGACGGGCATCGCCGGCGCGCTCATGCCGCGTTCACAGGACGCTGACTTCGCGCGTCTTGCGCCCGCGATAGGAGAACCACAGGTAGAACGTGATGCTCACGAGCATGATCAGGATCAGGACCACCGCCCGGGCCGCGCCTTCGGGCCAGTTGCGTGCCTCGAGGAACTGGAGCACGAGTTGGTTGCCAACGAGGAAGACTCGTCCGTAGCCCAGGATGGCCGGCACGACATACTCGCCCATGAGTGGGATGAACACGAGGATGCTGCCCGTGATGAGACCCGGCAAGGTGATCGGCAGGGTGATCTGGCGGAACGTGGCCAAGCGGCCCGCACCCAGATCCTTCGACGCCTCCACGAGGCCGCGGTCCATCCGCTCCATCGTCACGTAGATGGGGAAGATCATGAGCGGGAGGTACCCGTAGACGACCCCGATGAGGACCGCCAGTGGGGTCCCCAGGATCCGAAATGACCGGTCTCCGGTGAGATCTCCCACGAGCCCGGCCAGGCCGTCCGGTCCAAGGATCGTCAGCCAGGCGTAGGTCCGGATGAGGAAGCTCGTCCAGAACGGCACGATCAGCAGGACGATGAGCAGCGATTTGCGATGGCCGGCTCGGGTGGCGATGAAGTAGGCCATGGGCAGTCCGGCCAGAAGGCACAGGATCGTTCCCGAGATGGCCAGTACGAGGCTGGTCACGAACGGCGTCGAGCGCTCGAACGCCTGGCTGTAATTGTCCAGGCTGAAGACCGGCTCGAAACCACCGATCCGGCTGGGTGTCCCGAAGCTCATCACGACGACGATGGCCAGTGGCGTCACGAGCAGGACCAGATACCAGAGGCTGGCGGGGAGCAGCAGTGCCGTCGTCAACAGGCCTGAGCGCAAGGAACGGCGAGGCTGCACCGACGAGATCGGTGCAGCCTTCGCCAGTGTGGCCATGGGGCGCGAAGATCCGGGCGGCTACGCCTGGCCGATCTTCGACTTGAACTCTTCCCAGATGTCCAGGCGGAGTGGATCGGTGGACAGGTCCTGGGCGCCTTCGAGCCTGGCGAGGACGTCGTCCGGCACAAAGAGCGCCGGATCGTCGAGCAGCTTCTTGGGGATGAACTTCTTCGCCTCGCTGTTGGGCGTCGCGTACTGATTGCTGACCGTCTCAAGGGCCTGGACTTCCGGCTCGTGGATGAAGTTCACGAACGCGTGGGCCGCGTTGGGATGCGGCGCGTCGGCCAGGATCACCCAGGTATCCAGCCAGAAGAGCGTCCCATCCTCGGGGATGAGGTAGACCGTGTCGGCCGTCTCCGGCTGGTCGCGCAACTCCAGGATGCCGCCGGTCCAGGTCAGTCCGAGGACGGCTTCTTCCGTCGCGATCTTGGTGTTGTACTGGTCGGAATCGAGGGCCAGGACGTGCGGCGCGAAGTCCATCAGGATCGTCCGGGCTTGTTCGAGCTCGCTCGTGACTGTCGTGTTGAGCGAGTAGCCCAGGGACTTGAGCGGCGCCACGAAGACGTCGCCGGGCGAGTCGACGACGACGATCCGGCCGGAGTACCTGGGTGCGACCTCGAAGAACTGCTTCCAGGTGTTGACCTCTTCCTTGACGATCTTGGTCCGAACCGTGATGCCGGTCGTCCCCCAGTCCTTGGGGACCTGCCACTCGTCGGTCGGATCCCACCAGATGCCCTTGAACGCCGGCTCGATGTACTTGGCGTTGGGGACCTTCGAGAAGTCGATCTTCTGGATGAAGCCCTGATCGCGCATGGCCGGGACGAACTCGGCGGTCGGGGCGCTGACGTCCCATTGGCCGACCGCGCCGCCCTGCAGCTTGGTGAGCAGCTCGTCGTTCGAGGCGAACGTGTCATAGGTGAACTTGTCGATGCCGAACTTGGCTTTGAACGCTGCGATGTTCTCCGGGGCGACGTAATCGCCCCAGTTGTACATGAACAGTTCGTTCTCGATGTCGGCGCCCACGGCCCCGACCGAGGCAGCGGGTGCTGCGGACGCCGCCGGTGCCGCGGAGGCAGCGGCGGACGAGCCGGCGGACGCCGACGAGCCGCTCTTGGCGCCGCAGGCGGCCAGGAATGCCGCGCTGGCCGACATGGTGCCGGCCCACATGAATCCACGTCGACTGAGTGGCGCCCCGGCCATCCGGCGGATGGCCCGCTCGAGCTCGTGCTCTCCCATATCTCTGCTCCTCCTCCCGGTGATCCCGGGCCTGTCCAGACGCCTCACCCCACGAGGATGAGGTTGGCCTCTTCGTGCCATCGGATGACCACCGGGTCGCCCGGGCCAGCCCCCAGAGCGCTACCGGCGCCCGCCGTATTCTGCCGACGGACGATGAGCTCGCCGACGGCCTCGGTGGCCACCCGGTATTCCGAGTGGCCACCCAGATACGTCCCCTGGTTGATCCGCCCTGTCAGCTGGGTCCAGCCGGCTCCGACCTCGATCGCTCCCTCGTCCGCTCCCCGGATTTCGAGGCGCTCGGGACGGGTGGCCACGGTGACGGCGTCGTCGACGGCGGGATCCACGTTCGCATCGGTGACCTCCCCGCGCAGCAACAGTCCATGCTCGCTCCGGACGGTCGCCCGGCGCGATGTGGGGTCGAACTCGAGGACCGTGGCGGGGATGAAGTTGGAACTGCCCAGAAAGTCCGCCACGAAGCGGTTCGCCGGGCGTTCGTAGAGCTCGGCCGGCCCGCCTTGTTGCTGGATCCGGCCATCGCGCATCACCACGATGACGTCGCTCATCGTGAGCGCCTCCTCCTGGTCGTGCGTGACATAGACGAACGTGATGCCGACCTCTCGCTGGAGCGCCTTGAGCTCCAGTTGCATCTCCTTGCGCAGCTTCAGGTCCAGCGCGCCGAGCGGTTCGTCGAGGAGCAGGACGGTCGGGTGGTTCACGAGCGCCCGGGCCAGGGCGACGCGCTGTTGCTGACCGCCCGACATCTCCCAGGTCCGCCGTCGCTCGTAGCCGACGAGGCGGACCATGGCAAGCGCCTCGGTGACCCGGCGTTCCTCGTCCTGCTTGCCGACCTTCCGCTGGCGCAGGCCGTACCCGACGTTGCGAGCCACGTCCATGTGCGGGAAGAGCGCGTAGTGCTGGAAGACCGTGTTGACGTTGCGCTTGAATGGCGGGATGCCGGCGATCGGTTCGCCGTCGAGGAAGATCTCGCCCTCGGTCGGCTGTTCGAAGCCGGCGATCATCCGAAGGGTCGTCGTCTTGCCGCAGCCCGACGGGCCGAGGAGGCTATAGAACTCGCCGCGGGCGATGGACAGGCGCATCCGGTCCACGGCGGTCACCGTCCCGAAGCGCTTCGTGACATCGACGATCTCGACGTCCGGCCGCTGATCGGACGCCGCCCTCCGGGTGGCAAAGCGGGCCGTTTCGGCGGTCGTGACGGCGGGCGACGGAGAAGCGGTCAAGGCGTTCCTCGAGTGGCGTCCCAGGGTGGCTGCAGCAGGCTTTGAAGCAGTGCTACAGGATCGCTGCATGGTACGGGCGAGAACGGCCACCGTCAATGCAGAACTCGTGCGAATCTCGCACCATCCCGCGCCGAGCCGACTCCACGGTGGTCAAGCTGCTGTACCTATACTTCAGTCGAGTGAACGCAAAGTGAGTCTGGAGGCATGCCAGGCGGTCGGGCCGCGAACCGCGCCCGCGCTGTGGATCGCAGTGTCGGCTGAGGGCCTCGTCGCAGGGCCATCACGGCGCTCCCTCCTCAGCGTCGAGACGCTCTGCCGCCCGCTGGGCTGCCGTGGCACGTAGGCTCCGGCGATAGATCAGGCCGACGACGACAAGTAGCATTGCCGTCATGGTCAGTACCATCGTCGCGATGGCGTTGATCTCCGGCGTGATGCCGCGCCGGATGGAGCTGAAGATGTACATCGGCAGCGTCGGCTTGCCCGGTCCTGCCACGAACGAGGCGATGACGTAGTCGTCGAAGCTGAAGGTGAACGACAGGAGCGCGCCAGCGATGATCGCGGGCCGGAGTTGCGGCAGCGTCACCTCGACGAATGTGCGGAACGGGGTCGCGAAGAGGTCGAACGATGCCTCCGTGAGGCTGCGGTCCATCCCTGCCAGCCGCGCTCGCACGAGGACGGTGACGATCGCCATCGTGAATAGAACGTGCGCGGCCACGATCGTGTGCAGGCCAGTCCCGATCTTCGGCGGCCCACTCAGCCCCGCGACGGCCCAGACGGCGGCGAGCTGGGGGTTGATCCAGGCGAACAGGTTGACAAAGAAGATCAGCGTGGCGATCCCGATGACGATGCCAGGGATGATGATGGCCACGTACGTGATGGCGTCGAACACGGCGCGGACGGCCTTGGGGGTGCGCTGGAGCGCCAAGGCCGCGAGCGTGCCCATGGTGGTCGCGAGGACGGCCGTCCAGGCGCCAACGATGAGGCTGTTCGCCAGTGCGCCGGTCGCGAACGGGTCGTCGAGCGCTCGCTCGTACCAGCGGAGCGACAGGCCTCGGAGCTCACCAGTCCGGTCGCCGGCGTTGAAGCTGAAGAGCACCACGAGGCTGATGGGAACGTAGAGGAACAGGTATAGCGCGATCGCGTGGGCCGAGAACAAACGGTCGATCCACCTGCCGGCGCCGTCGACCGCGGGGCGCGGCGGTGGCGCGGACCCGCCGCTCACAGGAGCGAGACCTCGCGGGTGCCTCGTCCGCGGGATCCCAGCCACAGGTAGACGGTTACTGCGACGAGGATGACCAGGATCAGCACGATCGCGACCGCGGAACCGAACGGCCAGTTCCGCGACTGGAGGAAGAGGTCCACCAACGCGTTGCCGATGAAGAATACCTTCCCGCCACCGAGCATGGCCGGGATGATGTACTCGCCCATGATCGGGATGAAGACCAGGATCACGCCGCTCAGCAGACCCACGGAGCTGAGTGGCAGGGTCACCTGCCGGAAGGTCGCCCAGCGGCCCGCCCCCAGATCCTTGGATGCCTCGATGAGCCGTTTGTCCAGGCGCTCCAGGCTCACGTAGAGCGGAAAGACCATGAGCGGCAGGTAATTGTAGACGATCCCGAGCATTACCGCAAACGGCGTGTTCAGGAGCACAACATGGCCGAATCCGAGCGAGTCGAGGAGGGCCGGGATCCCCTTGTTCCCGAGGATCGTCAGCCAGGCGTAGGTCCGGATCAGGAAGCTCGTCCAGAACGGAACCACGACGAGGACGAGGAGCAACGTGCGCTTGGAGCCGGCCCGGGTCGCGAGGTAGTAGGCGAGCGGGAACCCCACGACGAGGCAGAGGAGCGTGCCGCCCGTCGCCATCCACAGTGCGTTGAAGAAGGCGGTGGAGCGGGTCGGGAGCTCCTGGTAGTTGGCGAAGGTGAGCGCGGGCAGGTAACCGCCCTCCGGCGCGCGGTCACCGAAGCTGAAGACGACGAGGATGACAAGCGGTGCGAGGAGCATCAGCGCGTACCAGGCGCCGGCCGGCAACAGCAGCAGGACGGTGGCGATCGTCGACCGCCACCGTCTCCTGCCCGTCGGGGCCACGCCCGAACCCCCGGTCTCGCCGCGTAACGTCAGGCGGACTTGAACCGCGCCCAGAGCGCGGCACGGGCCTCGTTCGTCAGGAGCTCCGCTGTCCCGAATTCGAGTTTCGTGAGCTGTGCCGCGTCTGGGTAGCCGATCTTGTTCGACCGCACATCGGCCGGCTGGAGCGCGATCGCGGCGTTGTCCACGAGTGGCGCCTTGTGGAACGACGCGTCGAAGACTTGCACCCTGGGAACGGCCATGAAGTCCAGGAACGCGTAGGCGGCCTCGCGGTGGGCGGCCCCAGCAACCACGGCAAAGAAATCGGACCAGATCTCGCCGCCGTCGCTGCCGATCACGTACTCGATCTCGGGGATGTCCGCGTGGAGCTGTGCACCGTCATTCGTCCAGGTCATCGCCATCCAGGCATCCTCGGCCCGCATCGGAGGCTGGTAGTCGCTCGTGATCGCGAAGAGGTGTGGCTTGACGTTGAGCAGGAGCTCCTCGGCCTTCAGCAGCTCCTTCTCGTCGACCGAGTTGAACGAGTAGCCGTGGTAGACCAGCGCGTTCCCGATCGAGGTGAGCTGGTAGTCGTGGATAGTGGCCTTGCCGCTGTAGTCACTGCGGGCCAGGTCGAAAAAGTCTTTCCAGGTCGCCATCGGCTTGCTGACGTGCTTCTTGTTGTAGGTGAAGCCCGTGGTTCCCCAGTTTTTATTGAAGCCGTACAACGTCTTCGAGCCCGCTGGGTAATCGGCATTGGCCAGGAGTTTCTGGTCGTAGCGGGAGGTGTCCAGGTGCGGGAGTCTCACCATGTCGAGCGGCTCGAGGAGGCCCTTTTTACCATAGGTCTCGAACGTGTAATTCGTCGGCACCAGGACGTCCCAGCCGGTCGCGCCGATCAGGAGCTTGGCCAGCATCTCCTCGTTTGAGCCCAGCGGGTTGAGCTCGACCTTGACGCCTGTGAGTGCCGTGAAGATCTCGATCGTCCGGGGGTTGTGGTAATTCGGCCAGGTCGTGATGTACAGCTTGTCGCCAAGGGCGACGCCCTTCGGCGGCGACCAGTCGGCCGCGGTGGGCTCGCCGTTTCCCGACGAGGCGGCCGGTGACGCCGCGGATCCGGGCGTGCAGGCCGCAAGGACCGCCGCCGCCGCCCCGATCCCCGTCATCTCGAGTAATCGGCGCCGGCTGATCCGGCCTTTGGTCAGGTCTTCGTGGATACGCCAGAACTGCTCGTTCGTCATTGCCATCTCCTCGCAATCCGCCATGGTTTGATCATTCAGCTGGCAGCCGCCACAGGCACGCCTCCCTCAGGACGCCAGGCTGGGCTTGCCATCTCGTGCCATCGGACGACCACAGCTTCGCCTGAAGGTGCATCGTCATCGGCGAGCGCCCGATGAAGGCCTGGCAACGCCAAGAGGCTTGCGCTCGGTCGCATTGTGCTGGGCAGGGGAGGCGATCAAGGCGTTCCTCGAGTGGCGTCCCGGGGTGGCTGCGGCGGCCATTGAAGCGGTGCTACAGGATCGCTGCATGGTACGGGCGAGGACGGCCACCGTCAATGCAGAAATCATGCGCATCTCGCACCCTCGCTCGCCGATCCGGTTCCACGGCGATCGCGCCGCTGTACCTATACTTCAGTCGATCGAAGGCAACGTGCGGGAGGCTCGAATGGTCACGGAATTGCAGCTCGGCCCACGCATCCGGTCGCTCCGGCAGGCCCGCCGCCTGACCCTCAGGGAAGTGTCGCAGCGGGCCGGCGTCACCGAGAGCTTCCTTTCGCAGGTGGAGCGCGATGTCACCAGTCCATCCATTGCCACGGTCCAACGCATCGCGCGCGCTCTGGACCTGTCCATCGCCCAGCTCTTCGCCGAGGAACCCGAGACTGGTCGGGTGGTCCGGCGCGAGGCTCGCCGGCGGGTCGCCTACCCGGGGCTCAAGGCGGTTGACGAATTCCTGACCTCCAACATGGCCGGCCGGCTGCAGGTCATCATGTCGACCATCGAGCCGGGAGGCGGGACCGGCGCCGAGCCCTACACCCACGAGTCGGATGAGGAGGTCGTGGTCGTCATGGCCGGCGTCCTGGACCTGTGGGTGGGCGACGAGCACTACGTGCTGCGTGAGGGCGATGCGATCACGTTCCCGTCGCGCCTGCCGCACTGGAACGTGAATCAGGGCGACGTGCCAGCGACCGTCCTCTTCTGTTTGACCCCGCCCAGCTTCTGACCCGACGCCGGGCACTAGACTTGGCGACACATGTATGCCGTGATCCTGGCCGGCGGCGGGGGGACCCGCCTCCATCCCCTCAGCCGATCCGAACGACCGAAGCCCTTCCTCCCGCTGGTGGGTGAGCGGTCGCTCCTGCAGGACACTGTCGAGCGCCTGAGAGGTTTGACCGACGACATCACCGTCGTGACCGACCGCCGCTACGACCGGATGGTTCGCGAGCAGGTCCCGGACGCCACGCTGCTGCTTGAACCCATGGGTCGCAACACGGCGGCCGCGATCGCACTGGCCACCCTGGTCATCGATCGTCCGGCCGACGAGGTGATGATCGTGCTGCCGGCAGACCAGACGGTGGCGCAGCCGGATCGCTTCCGCGAGGTGCTCCGGACAGCGGCGGAGCGACTGGCCACGGGCGCCTTCGATATCGAGGACCCGCTCGTCACGCTGGGCATCCACGTCGATCGACCGGCCACGGAGTACGGCTACCTGATCCCGGATCTCGACCG
>JANONZ010000032.1:0-5501 GCA_031421095.1 Thermomicrobiales bacterium | reverse complement strand
CGTCATCGACGTCCCTGTCACGCGTCGCCCGCTCAGCGTGACCATGCACCGAGCACGCGGGGCTCTCGCGGCCGCTCTCGCCTCGGAGTACGAGCCGCTGCGTTGAGAGGTGCCGGGTCGGACCCGGTGATTCGCGCCCTGGGCCGTCATCCGATAGCATGGGAAAAACCCCCGGAGGACCTCATCCATGGCGAAGTATGTCTTTGTGACCGGAGGCGTGACCTCCTCCCTCGGCAAAGGCATCACCGCCGCCAGCATCGGTCGGCTGCTCAAGGCACGTGGCCTGCGGGTCTCCGTGCTCAAGCTGGATCCTTACATCAACGTGGATCCGGGGACCATGTCGCCGTACCAGCACGGCGAGGTCTTCGTCACCGACGACGGCGCCGAGACGGACCTTGACCTGGGTCACTACGAACGCTTCATCGACGAGAATCTGTCCCAGGTCAGCAACGTCACGACCGGTCGCATCTACCAGGCCGTCATCGCCAAGGAACGTCGCGGCGATTACCTGGGCGGAACGGTCCAGGTCATCCCGCACATCACCAACGAGATCAAGGAACGGATCGGGCGGGTCGCTCGCCACGGCGATCCCGACGTCGTGATCATCGAGGTCGGGGGGACCGTCGGCGACATCGAGAGCCTCCCGTTCCTCGAAGCCATCCGCCAGATGCGCAAGGACGTCGGCCGGTCCAACGTGTTGTACGTGCACGTGACGCTGCTGCCGGCCCTGGCCGCGACCGGCGAACTCAAGACAAAGCCCACCCAGCACTCCGTCAAGGAGCTGCGCGGCATCGGCATCCAGCCCGATGTCATCGTCCTGCGCTCGGATCATCCGGTGCCCGACGAGATCCGCGAGAAGATCGCGCTGTTCACGGACGTCGCCATGGAAGCGGTCATCCCGGCCGAAACTGCGGACACGATCTACGAAGTCCCGCTGATGTTCGAGACAGCCGGTCTGGGTCGGCTGATCGTGCGGGAACTTGGTCTGGGTGACCCGGCGATCGAACCGGACCTGGCGAGCTGGAAGGCCCTTGTCGAGCGGATCAAGGCGCCCAAGCCCATCCTGGAGATCGCGCTTGTCGGCAAGTACATCGAGCTGCCCGACGCCTACCTGTCGGTGACCGAGGCGCTCCGCCACGCGGCCTGGGCGCACGGTGTCGATGCCAAGGTCCGCTGGGTCGATTCGGAGGCGCTGTCCCACGAGAACCTCCATGAGCGACTGGCCGGAGCTGCCGGCATCCTCGTCCCGGGCGGCTTCGGTCATCGCGGTATCGAGGGCAAGGTTCTCGCCGCGCACTACGCTCGCGAACATCAGATCCCGTACCTGGGCCTGTGCCTCGGCCTCCAGTGCGCGGTCATCGAGTTCGCCCGCGAGGTGGTCGGCACCAAGGACGCAAACTCCACCGAATTCGACATGTTCACGGAGCACCCGGTCATCGATTTCATGCCCGATCAGCGGGACATGGAGGACAAGGGCGGCACGATGCGCCTGGGCCTCTATCCGGCCAAGTTGACGCCAGGGTCCAAGGCCGCGGCGGTCTATGGCCAGGAGGTCATCTACGAGCGCCACCGCCACCGCTTCGAGGTCAACAACCGGTACCGTCAGACGCTGGAGGCGGCCGGGATGATCCTGTCCGGCCAGTCGCCCGACGGTCGCCTCGTGGAGATCATCGAGCTCAAGGACCACCCGTGGTTCGTGGCCAGCCAGTTCCACCCGGAATTCAAGTCCCGACCGGAGCGCCCGCATCCGCTGTTCGACGGGTTCGTTGGCGCGTCCATCGCGGTGGCCGACGGGCGTGAACCGGTCTTCCGGGTCCGCGGCGACAGCGCAGCAGTCCCGGTGATGGTCCCCGAGGCCGCGAATACGGCGACGACGACGGTCTGATCGCGGGAGGGATCGGTATCGCCTACGGGCGTACGACATCGACGCTGGCGAGCGGGGACGTCAAGAGGCGTAGAATCCCACCGCACCCTACCCTCATGGAGCCTGCCCGATGAAGATCTTTCTCGACACCGCCGATATCGAAGAGATTCGCCAGGTCGCCCGCTGGGGCATCCTCGACGGCGTCACGACCAATCCGAGCCTGTTCGCCCGGACCAGCGGCAAGACCTACGAAGAGGTCCTCAAGGAGATATGCACGATCACCAGCGGTCCTGTGTCCGCGGAGGTCGTGGCCGAGGACGTCGATGGCATGCTCACCGAGGGCCGCGCGTTCGCCAAACTCGCCCCGAATATCGTGGTCAAGGTCCCGATGAGCGAAGAGGGCCTCGAGGCGATGAGCCGCTTCGCCGATGAGGGCATCAAGACCAACTGCACCCTCATCTTCACGGCCAACCAGGGCCTGCTCGCGGCAAAGGCCGGGGCGTCGCTCCTCAGTCCGTTCGTTGGCCGGCTGGATGACATCAACCAGGACGGCATGACCGTCATCCGCGAGCTGTCGGAGATCGTCGCGATCCATGAGCTGGACACGGAGGTCCTCGCCGCGTCCATCCGTAACCCCCTGCACATGACCCAGGCGGCTCTCGCGGGCGCCCACGTGGCGACACTGCCGTTCAAGGTCCTGCGCCAGATGGTCCATCACCCGCTCACGGACTCCGGGATCATCCAGTTCCGCGCCGACTGGGAAAAGGCCCGCGAGGCTCTCGCCGCAAAGGCCTGAGACTCAGCGGCGGGTCAGCCGGCCAGAGGAGGGCGAAGGGGCGAGGCAAGGAAGGAGATCGCGGCGCGACCTCGGCCAAACCCGGCCAGTGAACGGGCGCCCGCTCGGACGGCGTCTTCCAGCGCGGATCCAGGGCCTCGAAACTATCGCATGCGCCCGGGACTTGTGTTGTGCAACGTTGTGGATAGAATGTCCACATGCTGAAGTGTGTTTCTCAACAGCGTAAGTCCTGAATGGGCCGCACCGCATCGATCGACGCCGGTGTGTCGGCGGAGAATCTCGTAGCGCTGGTCCAGGTCCTTAACGCCGTCCGGCGCGGTTTGGCGGAGACTCGGCCGGAGATCATGGAAGTCACCGGTCTGGGTCGGGCGGTCGTCGTCCAACGCGTCGTCGAACTCCTGGAACGTGGCCTGTTCGTCGAGGCCGGTCTGGGCCAATCGTCCGGGGGCCGCGCTCCGCGTGTCCTGCGGTTCGCATCCGAAGCCGGACACAGCCTGGTCGCCGACATCGGGGTCTCCAACTTGTCGGTGGGGGTCGCGGACCTGTCCGGACGCCTGCTCGCCGTCATCGACGAGGCCGGCGAGGTGTCACGAGGTCCGGAGGTGACGCTCGACCGACTCAAGGAGCTGTTCGCGCGGGCGCAGGCCGATGTCACGACCGAGATCGGTCCGCTGTGGGGGATCGGCATCGGGATCCCGGGGCCCATGGAATTCGCCACGGGTCGTCCAGTCTCGCCACCGATCATGCCCGGTTGGGACCGATACCCGATCCGCGAGCGGTTTGGCGCCGATGTCCCGGTGTGGGTTGACAATGACGCGAACCTGATGGCCCTCGGTGAGCACCGAGCAGGCGCCATGCGGGAGGCTGCAGACGCACTGTTCGTCAAGGTCGGGACGGGTATCGGTGCCGGGTTGCTCCTTGGCGGTCGGTTGTACCGAGGTTCGATCGGCAGTGCCGGAGACGTCGGGCACGTCCAGGTCAGCGACACCATGACGGTCGTCTGTCGATGTGGGAACACGGGTTGCGTCGAGGCGCTGGCCGGGGGCGCCGCCATCGCCCGCGACGGGACGGCCGCCGCGCGCGACGGACGAAGTCCCGCTCTTGCGCGCGTCCTCATCGAACGAGGCCAGATCCAGGCAGTCGATGTCGGAAACGCCGCAGCCCACGGCGATCTCGTCAGCCTAGAACTGCTGACCAGCGCCGGAAATCTGATCGGCCGCATGATCGCGAACATGGTGAACGCCGTGAATCCGTCCGTCGTCACATTGGGCGGTGGCGTGATGCGTTCGGGGGACGCGATCATGGCGGCGATCCGGCAATCGGTCTACGCAAGGTCGTTGCCGCTCGCCACGAGATCGCTCCACATCGTCCGGTCCGAACTGGACGACCAAGCCGCGCTCGTGGGCGCCGCGCACATGGTCGTCGACGAACTGTTCACCGCGCCCCGGCTTGCGGCATGGATCGAATCCGGCACCCCGCGAGGTCGGTCGGACCTGCCAGGCATCCAGGCGGTCGCTCAGGTCTTCTGAGCCGGCCACCACGTACTGTCTTCTGCATCCCATCGCCAAACCTATGCTTTCTGAACATTGACTTTCGCTCTTGACAAGCGCATGTATGATGAGTCGCGACACAAGCTGAGACGGGTGCTTACCCGTCCCGCACGCGCGTAGAGGAGAAGCCATGATCGGACCGTCTCGACCAAAGCGCCCGCTAGCGAGGCGCTTCCTCCGGGTCACAGCGCTGGGCGTCGCAGCCCTGCTTGCATTTGCCGCCTGCTCCGGTACGCCCGGCGCATCCACACCAGCCGGCGCTTCCCCCGATGCGGGAGCCTCAGCTTCGACCGGCACCGAGGCCTGCGCTGACCCGCAGGCGGCCCTTGACGCCCTCGCGACGACCGTCGTCAGCACGGGCCCCAACGGGGAGATCCCGGTCCCGGCGAGCGAGCTGTCACTGACCGACGAAGAGATCACCAAGGTCAAGGGCATGAACGCCACCGCGGCGATCGTCATGCACTACGGCGGCAACGACTGGTCGCAGGCCCAGATCGACGGGCAGCAGACGCGCTTCGCCGAGCTCGGTATCGAAGTGCTGGCCGTCACCGACGCCAACTTCGACGCACCGACCCAAGTCTCGGACATCGAGACCGTTCTTGCCCAGAACCCGGACATCATCGTGTCGATCCCGACCGACGGTGTCGCGACGGCGCCGGCCTATCAGAAGGCTGCCGACGCGGGCGTCAAGATCGTGTTCATCGGCAATGTCCCGGCAGGATGGAAGGACCAGAAGGGCTACGTGAGCGTCGTCGGTGCAGACGATGCGGGCAACGGCGTCGCGTCCGCCCATCTGCTCGCCAAGGCGATCAACTGCGAGGGCAAGGTCGGCCTTGTCTTCCACCAGGCTGACTTCTTCGTGACCAAGCAGCGCTATGACGCCGTCAAGAAGACGCTGGCCGAGTCGTACCCGAACATCGAGATCGTCGATGAGCAGGGGATCGGCGGCCCGGACTTCGCGGGCGATGCCGAGAAGGTGGCGTCCGCGATGCTCACCCAGAACCCGGACCTCAAGGGCATCTGGGCGGTCTGGGATGTCCCAGCCGAGGGCGTGATGGCAGCGGCCCGTGCCAACGGTCGAGATGACCTCGTCATCTCGACCATCGACCTTGGCCTCAACGTCGCCGTTGACCTGGCCAAGTCGGACGGCCTCATCAAGGGCGTCGGCGCCCAGACGCCGTACGACCAGGGTGTCGCCGAGGCGACGCTCGCCGCCTATGCGCTGCTCGGCAAGGAGGCCCCCGCGGCCGTCGCGCTGGGCGCCCTGCCGGTGACGCGAGAGAACGTCCTG
>JANONZ010000031.1:0-9973 GCA_031421095.1 Thermomicrobiales bacterium | reverse complement strand
GTACCCAAGGTAGACATGCCAGGCACCGAACGGACACTCGTCCTCGTCAAGCCCGATGGCGTCCAGCGTCAGCTGGTCGGCCGCATCCTCGCCCGCTATGAGGAGCGTGGGCTGAAGCTTGTCGGGCTCAAGCTCGTCCGGGTCGATCGCGACCTTGCCGAGCGCCACTATGCGACCCATCGTGAGAGGCCGTTCTTCGCCGGTCTGGTCGAATTCATCATCTCGGCGCCGCTGGTCGCCCTGGCTCTCGACGGACCGAACGCGATCACCGTCGTCCGTTCGATCAACGGTGCGACCCGGCCGCACGAGGCCGCACTCGGCACCATCCGTGGCGACTTCGCCCTGGAGACGGCACAGAATATCGTCCACGCTTCGGATAGCCCTGAGGCTGCGGCGACCGAGCTCGCGCTCTGGTTCCGACCGGAAGAGCTGCTCGAGTACGAACGCGAGATCGATCGCTGGGTGCTCGCCCCGAACGAGTAGGTCCAGCTGAGTGGCTGCTGCCTCACGATACGCGAGGCGGCAGACCGGCAGCCGCTGCCGGCCCACCGAAGGCCCCGGCTGCCGTGGCCACGGCCAGCACGCCCAGCATCGCCGCGACCACAGCCGTGGAGAACGCCCGGTTGTCGTTCCAGGTCGTCCGCAACCAGGCCCGCGGTGCCGTCATGTCCGGTCGGAGGATCCGAGGTCTCCACGCGCCCGTGGGACGGACTGCCCGGTCCGACCGCGACAGGCCGATGACCAGCAGCCGCCCGTAATAGAACAGCGGCGCAAGCGTGCCCAGGGTCACGATCACCGCGAACGGCCCGTCGATCGCCAGGTCCACCAGCTGCGTCCGGGCATCGAATGCCGCGAGACCTGGGAAGCCGACGCCCGCGACCGCGACCAGGACGAACGCGATGCCCAGGATGGGTGACCGTATCGCCCAGCCGCCAAGGTCGCCGATCCGGCCGGTCAGGAAGGCGACCCGGATGCCGGCCGCCCATGCCGCGAACGCACTTCGGGTCACCACGAAGGCCAGGATCCAGGTTCGGGCCGGCCCCCACGCTTCGGGATCCAGGGCCGCGAGTGCGAGCAGCACGACGCCGGCGTCCCCCACGATGGAGTACCCGACGACATGCTCGATATCGTCCTGGACCAGGGCCGCCAGCCCGGCCAGCACGATCGACGCCACGGCCACCGCCAGGACGACCGTTCGCACGGCTCCCAGGTCCAGCGGCAGCGGGACGACCGAGGCGTCGGTCCAGGCCAGCGCGACGACGGCGAGCGAGGCTGGCCCGAGCACCGTCAGGATGGGCAGCGCCGTCTCGGGGACCGCGTCGGCCAGGCGCGCCGCCCACAGGTGGAATGGGATCGCGCCGAATCGGATGGCGACGGCCAGGGCGACGGCCAGGTAGGCCAGCCCGAAGATGACCGGCTCCGCCGGGAGCTGGCCTAGGTCGCGGCCGATCCAGGCCGTCGCGGCGACCGCCATCGTGCCCGCCACCACGACGGCGCGCGTCTCGCGGATCCCGACCGTGGCCCCGGCTCGGCCGCCGCTCGGGACGAGCGTGACCAGCACCCCGAACAGACCCCCGGCCGTCGCGACGATGACCGCGCTTCGAGCGTCGGTCAGCGCCAGCGTCAGGGCGGCTGCGCCAAGCGTCGCGAGGGTCACCGCCGGCGCATCGCGCCGTATCCCGGCGGCCACGCCGATGATCGTCAGCCCAAGCCCCACGAGCGAGCCGAGTACCAGGAACAGGCGGAGATACGCGGAAGTGACCAGGCCGGCGCCACCGATAACCACGGACTGGGCGGGGTCCATCGCGATGGCCGACATGAGCACGACCACGAGGCCGACCATGCCGGCCAGGAGGCTGGCGCGTTCGTGGGAGCGCAGCGCGAGAGCGACGCCGGCGAACACGAACGCCGCGATGACGAATACGACGAGGCTCATCGCCGCTCCAGCGGGCGTGCGTCCGGAGGTCGACGCGAGCGTCTGCCGGAGCTGCTCACGAGGTCGTAGCCGGCCGTCCCATCGTCCCGCGCCGCGATGGCCAGGATCGCAACGGCGCCGCCGAGGGTCGCCACGAGTCCGGCCGTCAGGACCTCCTCGAGCGCCTCCGGCGTGCCGCCCAGTCCCGTCCGCACGAGCAGCGCCCCGCCGAGCAACAGGCAGAGCCCGATGCCGATCCGCATGACGTCCCGGCCCATGACGACCGGCACGACGGCGAGTGCCGCGAGGGCGAAGCCGGCTGCCTGGGCAAGCGCAGGTCCAGTCGCCGGCGCGCCGAGACCATGACTGCCGTAGCCGACGACCGCCGCAGCGGCGGCCACGAACGCATCCGTGGGCCAGCCGACGTGTGAGCCGCCCGTCCGGGCGTCAGGGCCGCGCCCGGCGACCCACAGCAGGTAGCCCGCGAGGATCGCCCCGACCAGGCGGGCGGCCAGGCCGAGTGGGTGCGCGACCGGGTCGGCCAGCAGCGGTGTGCCGACCATCGTCACGATGAGCCCCAGGATGGCGGCCCGAGCGCTGCGGGCGGAGCCGGCGAAGACGGCTCCGAGCACGACCGCAAGCGCGACCCCCGCGAGGGCCGGGTTCACGGCGGCGGACTCATGGGCTGGCGGGCGCCAGCTCTGGGTGGGTGGGCGTGGGGAGGAGGCCGAATACGCCGATCGGCCAGTAGCGCAGCCAGGCGCGACCGACGACCCCGCCGACGGGGACCGGGCCGAACATGCGAGAGTCGGCCGAGTTGGATCGATGGTCGCCCATCAGGAAGAGCTCCCCGGCGGGGACCACCCAACTGGTCTGGTCACCGTTGACCGTCGTTGGCTGGGGCGGATCACCCGGCGCCGCAGCGAACACGTACGGCTCGTCGAGCTGTATCCCGTTGACGAAGACCGAACCATCGCGGATCTCGAGCTTGTCGCCACCGACGCCGATGACGCGCTTGATGAATGGGGTGCCGTCGTCCTGGACCCAGTCCGGGGGTGGTGTGAAGACGACGATGTCACCGCGCTTGAACGTGTCGAATCGTGGTGTCAGCTTGTCGACCAGGACGTACTGGTCTGGCTCCAGCGTGTGCTCCATGGACATCTGCTGGACCTTGTACGGCTGCGCGACGAAGTTCTGGATGACAAGGAAGATGATCAGGGTGAGGACGAGTGTCTCGACGATCTCGAAGAGGCACCCGAGCAAGGGTCGTCGGGTCACAAGAATGCGAAGTATACGGGCTGGACCCGGCACCCGCCCTCGGGCCTTCCACGGATGGATGGCGGCCTCGCCGGACGAGTTTGACCCGGTTTCTCGCACCGCGATACACTCGCGCCGGCCTGCAGGGTCCGAATCGTCGGCGATGGCCGAAGGGACCTGAGCCGCAACTCCCCGGTCGTCGCCCCCAAGCAGTGCGCCCCTGTGCGTGCCTGACGGGAGCGCCGGCTCCAGCCCGATCTCGAGGAGGACCCCTAGACCCTGATGGATGCCAGTTCACTTCAGCTGATCATCCTGCCGGCGGGCATCATCGCCATCCTGTTTGCCATCTACCTGGCCCGGGACGTCCTCGCGCGTGACACGGGTACCCAGGCGATGCAGGATGTCGCCGGCACGATCTACGAGGGAGCCGTCGCGTTCATCCGACGCCAGTACGTGACCATCGGGGTCCTGGCTGTCGTCGGTGCGGTCGCGGTGGGCATCCTCATCTCGATCTTCGAGACGGCCGCAGTCGCCGACACGCCGATCAACGGCGTCGAGCTCGGCTTCAAGACCGGCGTCGCCTTTCTGGTCGGAGCGGCCTGCTCCATGGCCTCCGGCATCATCGGGATGTTCATCAGTGTCAAGGCCAACGTCCGCACCGCGTCAGCGGCCCAGCGCAGCCTCGTCGAGGCTGTCCAGGTCGCCATGCGCGGCGGAGCGGTCTCGGGCTTCCTCGTTGTCGCGCTCTCGCTGCTTGGCGTCTATGGGATCTTCGCGGCCTTCGGCGGGCTCAACCCCGCCACCGTCGCGCACGCACCGTTCCTTATCGTCGGCTTCGGCTTTGGCGCCTCGTTCGTGGCCCTTTTCGCGCAGCTGGGCGGTGGCATCTACACCAAGGCCGCCGACGTCGGCTCCGACCTCGTCGGCAAGGTGGAGGCGGGCATCCCCGAGGACGATCCACGCAACGCCGGCGTGATCGCGGACCTGGTCGGTGACAACGTCGGCGACTGCGCCGGTCGTGGCGCCGACCTCTTTGAGTCGACGGCCGCCGAGAACATCGGCGCGATGATCCTGGGCGTCGCGGTCTATGCGATCGCCGTGGCCCAGGGCTGGCCAAGCCCGGAATCCTGGATCTTCTTCCCGCTCGTCATCCGAGCGTTCGGCCTCATGGCGACCATCGTGGCCATCTTCTTCGTCCGGGGCAAGGAAGACGAGAACCCGATGAACATGCTCAACCGAGGCTACTGGGTGACCACCCTGCTCTCGGTCGTGGGCCTCGGCTTCACCACCTACGTGATGATGCAGACCAATGGCGGCACCGGCACCGGTGGCTTCCCGACGTGGGTCTACTTCTTCGGTGCCGGTATCGTCGGCCTCGCCACCAGCGTCGTGTTCGTCTACATCATCCAGTACTACACCGCGGGCACCTTTCGGCCGGTCCGGGAGATCGCGGAAGCGTCGCGCACGGGACCTGCCACCAACATCATCGCCGGCACCGCGGTCGGCTACGAGACGACGCTCGTCACGGCCCTGACCATCGGTGCCGCGCTCTTCGCGAGCTTCTGGCTCGGTGACCAGGCAGGCCTGGTCGGCGAGGGCAACCGCAACGTCGGAGGGATCTTCGGGACCGCCGTCGCGACGATGGGCATGCTCATGACCACGGCGTACATCCTGGCCATGGACACGTTCGGCCCGATCACCGACAACGCCGGCGGGATCGCCGAGTTCAGTCGGGCGGACGCCCGTGCCCGTGAGATCACGGACCGGCTGGACGCGGTCGGGAACACGACCAAGGCTCTGACCAAGGGCTACGCGATCGCCTCAGCGGCGCTCGCCGCGTTCCTTCTGTTCTCCGCCTATATCGACAAGATCAACCTCATCCAGGGACGACGGATCGAGGCCGGCGTACCTGGTGCGCAGATCCTGACCTCGGTCAACCTGGCCAACGTCAATGTCTTCATCGCGGCCCTGTTCGCAGCCATGCTGGTCTACTTCTTCAGCTCGCTGGCCATCCGCGCGGTCGGCAAGACGGCCCAGACGATCATCGTCGAGGTGCGTCGCCAGTTCCGTGAGATGCCCGGCATCATGGACTACACACAGCGCCCGGATTACGCCCGGGTCGTCGACATCACGACCAAGGCCGCCCTGCGCGAGATGATCGCCCCGGGACTGGTCGCCGTTGCGGCCCCCATCCTCATCGGTGTCGTCCTCGGCTATGAAGCCGTGGCCGGCATGCTGATGGTCGGGACCATCTCGGGCGTCATGCTCGCGACCGTCCTCAACAACAGCGGCGGTGCCTGGGACAACGCCAAGAAGTACATCGAGGCGGGCAACCTCAAGGACGACGCCGGCAACGTCCTCGGCAAGAAGACGAACGCGCATGCCGCGGCCGTCGTCGGGGACACGGTCGGCGATCCGTTCAAGGACACCGCCGGCCCGTCGCTCCACGTGCTGATCAAGCTCCTGGCGACGGTCACCCTCGTCATGGCCCCGCTCTTCATCCGCTAGGAAGGCCGGAGCGGACGGGTCATCTCGTCCGCTCCGCTCGACCATATGGACACGCTCCTCCAGGCCCTGATCATGGGGATCGTCCAGGGACTCACCGAGTTCCTGCCGGTCTCCTCGTCCGGGCATCTCATCATCGTGCCGTTCGTGTTCGGCTGGGACGATCCGTTTATCACCTCCCTCGCGTTCAGCGTCATGCTCCACATCGGGACGCTCCTGGCGCTGTTGGTCTATTTCCGTGCCGACTGGTTCCGGCTCGTGCCGGCCGGCCTGGCCGCCATCCGCGACCGCTCGTTCCGGGCAGACCCAGACCGTCGGCTGGCCTGGCTCCTGGTCGCGGCGACGATCCCGGCCGCGGTCGCCGGCTTCCTGCTCAACGACCTGATCGCGACCGCCTTCCGGGCCCCCGGGCTGGTGGTCGTGACGTTGGTCGCGGGCGCCGCCATCCTGTGGCTCGCCGACCGCTGGGGCGCCCGGACGAAGGGCGTCGAGGATGTCACCTTCCCGCTGGCCATCGGCCTCGGCGCCGCCCAGGCCCTGGCGCTCGTGCCCGGCATCAGCCGTTCCGGCATCTCGATCTCGGCCGCTCGCTTTGCGGGCCTGGACCGTGAGGCCGCCGCGCGGTTCTCGTTCCTGATGGCCACGCCGATCACGGCCGGTGCCGCGCTCTTCGAGGTCCGCAAGCTGGCCACGGGCGAAGCTTTGGTGACCGTCAGCCTGGGGCCGCTGGTCGTCGGCATGATCGCGGCCTTCGTGTCGGGTACGCTTGCGATCGGCTTCCTCCTGCGCTACCTCCGCACGCGCTCGCTCAACGTCTTCGTCGCCTATCGCCTGGCTGTCGCAGCGGTCGTCGTCGTGGTCTGGCTGGCCCGCTGATGGCCCACTGACGGCCCTCGGACACACGCCGTGGAAGTCATGAAGCACCACCGCCAGCGGGCCATCCGCGACCTCGTCGAGCAGCGGCCCATCCGGACCCAGCAAGAGCTGGCGACGGCGCTGCGGGAACGTGGCTTCCGGACGACCCAGGCGACCATCTCGCGCGACGTCGCCGAGCTCGGGCTCATCAAGGTCACCCGCGAGGGGACGGCGGCCTACGCGCTCCCGCCACGCCTCATCGAGGCGGAGACATCCGGCGAGGACCGGCTGCGCAAGCTCCTGGCCGACCTGCCGGTCGAGGTCCACGAGGCGGGTCTGCTTCTCGTCGTGAGGACCCTGCCCGGCTCCGCGCACGCCATCGCGGCGGCCCTGGATCGGGCGCGCTGGCCGGAGGTTGCGGGCTCCATCGCCGGCGACGATACGGTCTTCATCGCACTGCCGGACCGAAGCTCAGTCCAGCGCATCAAGCGCCGGCTGCTGCGCCTGACCGGGGTTGGCTGACTGGGTTGAAAGGCTTCAGGCGGTCGGCGCGATCGCGCTCGACGCCGTCGACAGATGGTTCAGACCGACCTTCGACATGGTTCAGACCGACCTTTTGACACCCACCCGTCCCGCGACTACCATTCGCCTCCAGTTCGGGACTTCAGGCGCGCGGTCGGACCGCGGCTCGCCTGGAGTTCTTTCCTTGAACGAAGACCGCCGACCGGTCTGCCCACACCCGAGCACCTGCACCGCGGAGACCTGTGGCCGTGAACAACAAGCCAACCTACCTGTCCAAGGATGGTCTCGCGAAGCTTCGTGCCGAGCTGCGCGAGATGGTCTCGGTCAAGCGGCCGGAGGTCGCCGATCGCATCCACGACGCCAAGGAACACGGCGACCTGTCAGAGAACGCCGAGTACGAGGACGCCAAGAACGAGCAGGCATTCGTCGAGGGCCGGATCCAGACGCTGGAGGCTCTCATCAAGAACGCCACGATCATCGATGAGCACCACTCCACGGATCATGTCCAGATCGGCTCCACGGTCGTGGTCGAGAGCCCGGACGGCGCCGAGCGCTTCACGATCGTCGGCTCTACTGAGGCCAAGCCGGCCGAGGGCCGGATCTCCAATGAAAGCCCGGTCGGTCGGGCGCTCCTCGGCAAGAAGAAGGGCGAGAAGGTCGTCGTGAAGGTGCCGGCCGGCGACTTCACCTACAAGATCGTCGGCATCACCTAGTCCTCGGAGAGGCGCATGGACTGGGCGGACGAACTCGCCACTCGGGTCAGCGGCCCCCAGGTCGTCAACGACTCGAAGACGCCGTCGGGGACGGTCCATGTCGGAAGTCTGCGCGGGCCGGTCATCCTCGATGTCATCACCCGTGCCCTGCGCGCCAATGGCCTCAAAACGACCCTCCTCTATGGGGTCGACGACATGGACCCGATGGACGCCCAGGCGCTCCTGACACCGGATGCCGTCGAACATGAGATGGGACGACCGCTGGCTCACGTCCCCGACCAGGTCGGCGATGGCCACGCCTCCTACGGCCGACACCACGCCGAGGTCTTCATCGACATCTTCGCGCGCCTGGGGATCCAACCGGACCGCTATTACTGGATGAGCGAGATCTATCCGACCGGCGACCTGGACCCCTACATTCGACTTGCGCTGGACCGTGCCCCGCTCGTGCGCGACATCTATCGGCGGGTCGCCAACGTCCAGCACTCCGAGACGTGGCATCCGGTCGGCGTCGTCTGCCCGACCTGCGGCAAGGTCGGCACGACCATCGTCACGAAGTGGGACGGCGAACTGGTCTTCTATGAATGCCGGCCGGCCCTCGTGACCTGGGCGCGCGGCTGCGGTTCCTCGGGCTGGATCAGTCCGTTCCGGGGCGCCGCGAAGCTGCCGTGGAATCTGGAGTGGGCGGCCCAATGGTCGCTGTTCGGGGTGACGATCGAGCCCGGCGGGAAGGACCTGTCGACGGCCGGCGGCTCGCGCGATCGGAGCGCGGCGATCGCCCGCGAGGTCTTCGAACGCGAACCGCCGCTGAACGTCGCCTACGAATTCCTCAATATCGGTGGCAAGAAGATGTCCACGTCCAAGGGTCGTGGCGCCGCCGCCCACACGATCGCCGAGGTCATCCCACCGGAACAACTGCGTTTTCTGTTCGTCCGTCCGCGACCGAACCAGGCGATCGAATTCGATCCGGATGGCTCCGACGCGATCCCGCGCCTGTTCGACGAATTCGATCGCTATGCCGCGGCGACTGCAGGCCGTGAGGTCAAGGGCGAGATCTCGCCCGGTCACGAGGCGACCTTCCGTTACTCCCTGTTGGACCCGAACGCGGACGTGGCCGACGAGGCGGCGGCGTTCCGACCGGCGTTCTCGCACCTGGCCCTGCTCGTCCAGATCCCGGGGGTCGACGTGGCCGCCCGGGTGGAGGCGGAGAAGGGCAGTCCACTCACGCCACGCGAGGACGAGCTCCTCGACGAGCGGGTCGGCGCCGCACGGGCCTGGCTGGAGGCGTACGCGCCTGATCGCGCGCGGCTGGCCGTGCAGCACGACGCCGTTCCGGCGGAGGCCGTGGCTCTCGAACCGGACGAACGAGCCTTCCTGACGGCCTTGGCGGATGCGGTCGCCGCGACCGCGCCATCAGGTGGCGACGCATGGCAGACAGCGATCTTCGCCGCCGCGTCGCAGACTGGATTGGCTGCCGGCCGGGCATTCGGCGCGCTTTACCTGGCGTTTCTGGGTCGGACGAACGGGCCACGGGCCGGGTGGCTGCTGGCGAGCCTGGATCCGGCCTTCGTCGTCGTGCGCCTGCGCGAAGCGGCCGAGGCCCCCGCCGCCAGTCCTGGAGGCGCCTCGTGAGCGTCGGATCGCAGCGGCTGCGTGACGAACCGGACGTCATCCGCCGCGGTGCCATCGACAAGGGCGAAGATCCGAGTCTGGTCGATCGCGCCCTGGCGCTGGATGCGGAACGTCGCAGTCTGCTCGGGGAGGCGGAGGCGCTCAAGGCGGAGCGCAATGTGGCATCCCGGCGGTTCGGCGAAGCGATCAAGGCCGGCGCCGCACCGGACGGGCCGGAGGTCGCGGACTTGCGGGCTGCGTCGACGACCGCCGGCGAGCGGATCAAGGCACTGGACGAAACGCTGGCCGAAACCGAAGCCGCCCTGGAAGACCTGCTCCTTCGGATCCCCAACCCACCAGATCCGGACATCCCGGTCGGCGGCGAGGAGGCAAACGTCACGGTCCGGACCTGGGGCGAGCTGCTGCCGCGCGACCAGCCGCTGGCCGGCGAGGTGGGGGCGGATGCGTCGGCGGGGAGCGCGACCTGGACCCGCAGGCCCCACTGGGAGATCGGCGAGGCCCTCGATATCCTGGACAACGCCCGTGGGGCGAAGATCGCGGGCTCCGGTTTTCCGGTGTACAAGGGGGCCGGCTC